>CBFGZN010000011.1:0-23347 GCA_965653255.1 uncultured Solirubrobacterales bacterium
CTCATGGCCGTCCCCAAGCAACGACAGTCGCACTCGCGCACGAACAAGCGCCGCTCGCAGCACAAGATCGTGCCGCCGAACCTTTCGACGTGCCCGAAGTGCGGGGCGCCGCGGCTTCCCCACCGTGTGTGTGGCGAGTGCGGTAGCTACAGCGGCCGGCAGGTCGTTGTGCAGACGCCCGACTCCGACGAGTAGCTCGCGGCTTTGATCGCTGTCGACGCTAATGGCGCCGACGCTGGTCCGAGGGCTGTCGCTGAGGGTGCCCGCCGTTCTGGCGAGCGTGTGCTGCTGTTCGGGCCGGCGAGCGAGATCGGCGATCTCGGCGGCGACGTCGAGGTCGTAGACGCTCCGGAGCGGATCGGGGGCGACGAGGAGCCGGTGCGGGCGGTGCGGTCGCGGCCGGAGGCTTCGATTGTGCAGGCGGCGGCGGCTGTCGGCGACGGGCGAGCGGAGGCGCTGGTGAGCGCGGGGGCGACGGGACCGACGCTCGCGGCGGCGACCTTGGCGGTGAAGCGGATTCGTGGTGTGCATCGGCCGGCGATCGCGGCGCTGCTGCCGTTGCCGGCGGGGCGGGTGCTGCTGCTGGACGCCGGGGCGAACGTCGAGGTGCGGCCTGAGCACCTGGTCCAGTTTGCGTACTTGGGCGCGGCATTCATGGAGCACGTCGAGGGCGTCGAGCGGCCGCGTGTCGGGCTGCTGTCGGTGGGGACGGAGTCGGGTAAGGGCACGCCGGACGTGCTGGCGGCGCATGAGCGGTTGGCGAGCGGGTCGTTGAACTTCACGGGGAACGTCGAGGGGTTCGACATCCCGAATGCGACGGTGGATGTCGTCGTGACCGATGGGTTCACGGGGAATGTGGCGTTGAAGGCGATGGAGTCGGCGTCGAAGGTGACGCGCGAGGGGATCCGGGCGGCGGTGAAGTCGAATCCGCTGTCGATGCTCGGTGGGCTGTTGATCCGGCGTCAGGTCGATGGGTTGCGCTCGCAGCTCGATCCGGAGCGCGTCGGGGGGGCGATCTTGCTCGGATTGCGCAGGCCGGTGGCCCAGAACTCGGTGCGCAGATAGGTCGTGGCGACGGCAGTTTCGGGCCGGATGGCCTTGCGTCTGCGATCCAGTTGGCCCGGCGTGCGGTCGACGAGCAGATGGTCGAGCGGACGGCCGCGGCATTGCGGGCCGATGGGGTGCTGAGGTCCGCGCCCGCTGGTAGCGTCAACGACGCCCGTGGAACGCGCCGAGGTACTGACCAGGATCCGTGAGCATCTTGCGACCGAGCTCGAGGTCGACCCTGCCCAGATCCGCGAGGAGACGCGGTTCAAGGAGGATCTCGAGGCGGATTCGCTGGACCTCGTCGAGCTGACCGTCGAGCTCGAGGACCACTACGGGATCCGCATTCCCGACGATCAGGCGGCGAAGATCCTGACTGTCGGTCAGGCCGCCGACTTCGTATCTGCCCATGTCGAGCGTGCAGACGCCTGAGGCCGGGGAGACCCTCGCTGACCTGCTCGACGAGATCCCGTCGGATCTGGCGCGTCAGGCGTTCAGCCACGCGTCGTGGACCCGTCCGCGCAGCGAGTCCTACGAGCGGCTGGCCTTCCTCGGCGACGCTGTCCTCGCCCTCGCCGTCTCCTCGTACCTCTATCCGTTGCTCGCCGAGTACGGCGTCGGCCGGCTCACGAAAGTGCGGGCACAGGCCGTGAGCGGCGCCGCTTGCGCTGAGGTGGCGCTCGATCTCGGCGTGCCGGAGCGGTTGCGCGAGCACGCGCCGGAGGGCGACGAGCGTGGCTTCGAGTCGTTGCTGGCCAGCGAGCGGGTCCTGTCGTCGGTCACCGAGGCGGTGATCGGCGCGGTCTATCTCGGCCTCGGCTACGACCGTGTCGCGGATCCGGTCGTCGCCGCCTTCGCCAGCCAGATCGACGAGGCGCTCAACCACTCGGCCGACTTCAAGTCGGTGCTTCAGGAGCGCGTCGCGCGTCGCGGCGCCGTCGTCGACTACGCCATCGTGGAGGAGACCGGCCCGCCACACGATCGTCACTTCGTCATTGCGGCGCGGGTCAAGGGACGTGAGGTCGGTCGCGGCGAAGGACGTACGAAGAAGATCGCCGAGCAGGAGGCCGCCGCCCGGGGCCTCGCCGAGTTCGAGGGGGACGGCGACTGATGCACCTGCGCTCGATCTCGATGAAGGGCTTCAAGTCGTTCCCGAACCGGACGACGCTCGAGTTCGGAACCGGCGTGTCGGTCGTCGTCGGGCCGAACGGCTCGGGCAAGTCGAACATCACCGACGCCGTGCTCTGGGCGCTCGGCGAGCAGAGCCCGCTCGCCGTGCGCGGCCAGTCGATGAAGGACGTGATCTTCGCCGGCGGCCACGGCGTGAAGGGCTCGAACGCGGCTGAGGTCGAGGTCGTGATCGACAACTCCGGCGGTCGCTCGGAGTCCGACTTCTCCGACATCTCGATCGTCCGCAAGCTCGGTCGCGACGGTGATGGCGAGTACCGCCTCAACGGCGCGCGCTGCCGGCTCGCCGACATCGCCGAGGTGCTGTCGGAGACCGGGCTTGGCAAGGAGATGCACTCGGTCGTGTCTCAGGGCCGGGTCGAGTCGATCGTGTTGTCGCGGCCGCGCGAGCGACGGATGCTGATCGAGGAGGCCGCCGGTCTCGGCAAGCACCGCCAGCGCCGTCGCCGTGCCCAGCTGAAGCTGGAGCGGACCGAGGAGAACCTGTCACGGGCGCTCGACGTCGAGCGCGAGGCACGCGGGCGGCTGCGGCCGTTGAAGCGCCAGGCGGAGGCCGCCGAGCTGCACGAGCGGCTCGAGCGGCAGACGGCCGAGGCGCGCTACGAGCTTGCGCGCGACGCCGTGCGCGAGGCGACGGCGAAGCTCGCCGAGGCTGAGGCCGCGGCGACGGCTGCGCGCGCGGGACGCGACGACTCCGAGAAGCAGCTGGCCGAGGTGGCGCAGCGACGCGAGCGGGCCGAGCAGGCGTTCGCCGAGCAGAGCCGCCTGCGCGAGGCGTTGCAGGCGCGGCTGTTCGCCGCGCGCGGCGCCGGCGAGCGGATCGCGATGCGGCTCGATCGTGCGCGCGAGCAGAGCCGGGCCGCGATCGACGGCGCCGAGCGCCGGGCTGCTCAGCTCGAGCTGCTGGAGCGCGAGGTCGCCCAGGCGGGCGACCCCGAGGCTGGGACTGCCGCGAAGATCGCCGAGCTCGAGCGGGAGCTCGAGGTGCTCGAGGGCCGCCGCGTCGAGCGGCTTGAGCAGGAGCTCGCGCAGCTGCGCTCCGAGCGCGACGCCGCGGCCGCGCAGCGCGTCGAGCTCGAGCAGGCCGCGCAGCAGCGGCGTGAGGCACTTGCCGAGGCCGAGCAGGTTGCCGAGGCTGCCCGGGATGAGCGGCGCCTCGCCGAGCGTGCGGCCGAGGCAGCCCGCAACGCGGCTGCGGCTGCCGGTGCCGAGCTGGCGGCTGTCAACCAGTTCCTACGCGCTGCCGAGGGCGCGCCCGGGGGTGCTCGCGCGCTATCGGAGCAGCTTCGCGTCGAGCCAGGCTACGAGCTCGCGCTTGCCGCGGCGCTCGGCCCGCGACTCGGCGCGGGCGTCGTCGAGAGCGTCTCCGACGGCGAGCGCCTGCTCGACGGCGCCGGCGACGAGGGCGGCTATGTGCTCGTTGCCGCGGCCGGTGATGCCGCAGCCGGTGGGAAGACGCCGACGGCAGACGCCGAGCGCCTGCTCGACCGCGTGGAGGCCGACACCGCCGCCGCCCAACTGGCGGAGCGACTGTTGGCCGGGGTCTGGGTCGTCGATTCGCTCTCCGACGTGCCGAAGGACTTCGACGGTTTGGCTGTCACCCGCAGCGGCCGTGTCTGGCGGCCGGGGGCCGGCGAGCTGCGCCAGGCGCCCGCGGGCGGCGCCGAGCGCGTGCTCGAGCAGCGCAACCGCCGCGTCGAGCTCGTCGCCGCCTCCGAACAGGCCGTCAAGGCCGAGGCCGAGGCGAAGGTAACGGTCGAGCGCGCCGCCGAGCAGGTGCTCACCGCTGATCGCGGGCGCGACGAGGCCGAGACCGCGCTGCGCGGAGCGGTCCGCGAGGTCGAGGCCGCCGGCGAGGCGATCCGCCGCGCCGAATGGCTGATCGAGCAGCGCAGCGAGAGCCCCGACGAGGGGCCCGACGCGGTCCGCCGCGCTGAGCTGGCTGCCGAGGTTCGCGGCGAACGCCGGATGGCCGAGAGCGCGCTGCGCGAGCACAACGAGCGGGTCGAGCGCGCCGCTCGCCTACGTGGACGGATCGAGCGCGACCGCGATCTGGCGGCTGCCGCCGACAGTGCCGCCGCGGCACTCGACGACGCCCGTGAGGCTGTTGCCACACGTGTCGCGCTGATCGAGGCCGAGCACGCCGCCGGTGCCGAGGCCGGCGACCGGACCGCCGCCGAGCTGCGTAGTTGCGCTCACCAGGAGTCCGAGCTGCAGCGCGCGCTGCGCGAGGCCAGCGAGCGCGTCACGGTCGCAGAGGTCACCGCTCAGCAGATCCGCGACCAGTCGGCCGATGCCGCGGGCGAGCTGGCCGAGGTCGCCGAGCGTCTCGGCCTGCCAGCAGAGCCGGCCGAAGAGCCGCTCGACGACGGCCGTCGCAGCGAGCTCGCCACCCGCATCGACCGGCTCGCACGCCGCCGCGAGCAACTCGGCCCGGTCAATCCGCTCGCCGCCCAGGAGTACGACGAGGCGATCGCCCACGTCGAGGAGCTGGAGGGCCAGCGCAAGGACCTCGAGAGCGCGCTATCCGAGCTCCAGGGCCTGATTCGCGACACCGACCGTCGGATCCGCGAGAGCTTCGAGGAGACCTACGAGGCGACCGCGAAGAACTTCGAGGAGGTCGTCGCGCACCTCTTCCCAGGTGGCCGCGGCCGGCTGCGGCTTGTCCAGCCCGACCAGGGCCCGCGCCCGGTGCTCGGCGGCCAGGAGGCCGAGGGGGAGGGGCAGGACGGTGACGACGCCGTCCAGGCCGACGACGGTCCCGAGGAGTCGGCGGCGAAGCCCGCGGCTTCCGAGCCGGGCGTCGAGATCGAGGTCACGCCGGCCGGCAAGTCGACCAAGCGCCTGTCGCTGATGTCCGGCGGCGAGAAGTCGCTCGTCGCGCTCGCGTTCATGTTCGCGGTCTTCCTCGCCCGCCCGTGCCCCTTCTACGTCCTCGATGAGGTCGAGGCGGCGCTCGACGACCTCAACGTCGATCGCTTCCTCCAGCTCGTCCGGCGCTACTCCGATCGCGCCCAGTTCATAGTCGTCACCCACCAGAAGCGCACGATGGACGCCGCCGACCGCATCTACGGCGTCAGCATGGGCGGCGATGGCATCTCGCGCGTCGTCTCGCGCCAGCTGAGCGGTACCGGCGAGAACCTCTTCGACCAGGCCAAGCCGGTCGCCGAGCCAGCCGCCGACGCCTCTGCCGGCGCCGCATAGAACTGCCTAGTCGAGGATTGCCGCGGCGAAGTCGTCGGCGTCGAACGGCCGCAGGTCCTCGATGCCCTCGCCGATGCCGATCAGCTTCACGGGCACATTCAGCTCCTGGGCGATCGCCAGCGCGATGCCGCCCTTCGCGGTGCCATCGAGCTTGGTCAGCACGATTCCGTCGAGGTCAACGGTCTCACGGAAGAGCAGCGCCTGACGCAGGCCGTTCTGGCCGGTCGTAGCGTCGATCGTCAGCAGCGTGTGGTGCGGAGCGTCGGGCAGCTTCGAGGCGATCACCTTGCGGACCTTCGCCAGCTCGTCCATCAGGTGCTGCTGGGTGTGGAGCCGACCAGCGGTGTCGCACAGGACCACGTCGTGGCCGCGTGCTGTTGCGGCCTCGATCGCGTCGAACATCACCGAGCCCGGGTCGGAGCCCTCGTTGGCGCGGACGATGTCGCAACCGGCGCGCTCGGCCCAGACCTCGAGCTGCTCGGCCGCCGCGGCGCGGAAGGTGTCGCCGGCGGCGAGCAGCACCGACTGGCCGAGCTCCTTCTGCAGGTGCCAGGCGATCTTGCCGATCGTCGTCGTCTTGCCGGTGCCGTTGACGCCGACCATCAGGATCACCGTCGGCTTGGCCGAGAGATCGATCGTGTCGCCCTCGACGCGCGCGGTCTCGGCGAGCAGCTCCCTCAGCCTCCGTGTGAGGTCCTCGCCGCTCTCGAGGTCGCCGGACGCCGCCTCGCCCTCTAGCCGCTCGACGATCGACGCCGTTGTCGGCGCGCCGACGTCGGCGTAGATCAGCGCCTCCTCCAACCGCTCGAACGCCTCGTCGTCGAGCCGCTCGAACATCGTCGCCTGGATCTCGGCGCCGAGTGCCTGGCGCGTCTTCGCCATGTTCTCGCGCAGCCGCTTGAAGAACCGCCGCTTCGGCTTCTCCTCGCTCTCGTCGGCCACGGCCTCGGTGACGGGCGCCTCGATCGGCTCCCCGCCCACGACGAACAGCTCATTCCACTCGCGCGCCATCAGCGCCGAGAGAATAGGGCCCCACCGCATAGGATCAAGGCATGTCCGCCTGGGTGATCTGGATCGTGGTCGCGGGACTGCTGGCGATCGGGGAGATCCTGACGCTCTCGTTCTTCATGGGGCCGATCGCCGTCGCGGCCGTGCTCGCCGCGCTCGCGGCGCTGCTCGGGGCCGGCACGGCGCTTCAGATGGTGGTCTTCATCGTCGCCTCGGCCGCTTCGTTGCTGGTGCTGCGGCCGATCGCCCGCCGCCATCTGGTGACGCCGCCGAGGATTCGCACCGGCACCGCCGCGCTGATCGGCGCGCGCGCTCTCGTGCTCGAGCGTGTGGATCGCGATGGCGGGACGATCAAGCTCGCGGGCGAGGTCTGGTCCGCGCGCGCCTATGCGGAGGACGAGGTGATCGACGCGGGCCAGCGCGTCGAGGTGATGCAGATCGAGGGCGCCACGGCGCTCGTGGCGGACGGGCTAGGAGGCTGACGTGGCGACGTTGATCGTGCTTGGAGTTATTGCGCTGGTGGTGCTGTTCACGATCGCGCAGGGGGTTCGGATCGTGCCGCAGGCGCGCGCCGGGATCGTCGAGCGACTCGGCCGCTATCACCGCACTCTCGACGCCGGGCTGGCGCTTGTCGTGCCCTACGTCGACCGCGTCCAGCCGCTGATCGACCTGCGCGAGACCGTCGTGTCGTTCCCGCCACAGCCGGTGATCACCGAGGACAACCTGGTGATCAGCATTGACACCGTCATCTACTTCCAGGTCACCGATCCGAAGGCCGCGAGCTACGAGATTGCCGACTACATCGGCGCTATCGAGCAGCTGACCGTCACAACGCTGCGCAACGTGATCGGCGGGATGACGCTCGAGGACACGCTGACCTCGCGCGACAAGATCTCCGGCGCTCTGCGGATCGTGCTCGACGAGGCGACCGGACGCTGGGGAATCCGCGTCAACCGCGTCGAGCTGAAGGCCGTCGACCCGCCGCAGTCGATCCAGGAGGCGATGGAGAAGCAAATGCGCGCCGAGCGCGACCGTCGCGCAGCGATCCTGACCGCCGAGGGCGTCAAGCAGTCGCAGATCCTGACCGCGGAGGGCGAGAAGCAGAGCGCGATCCTGCGTGCCGAGGGCCGCCGCGAGGCGCAGATCCTCGAGGCCCAGGGCGAGGCGCAGGCGATCGAGACGGTCTTCGACGCCGTCCATCGCGGCGACGCCGACCAGAAGGTGCTCGCCTATCAGTACCTCCAGAAGCTGCCGCTGATCGCCGAGGGCGACGCGAGCAAGCTCTGGATCATCCCGAGCGAGCTGACCAACGCGCTCGGGAAGCTGGGCGACGTGCTCGGCCCCGACACCGAGCCGAAGGACCGGCCGAAGCCGCCGCAACCACCGGAGCCGCCGCGGTCCGCATAGCGCGATGGAGCTGACGGAGGGACAGCGCCGCGCACTAGGGGCGATCTGCGACACGGTCTGCCCGGGCGGCGACGGCCTGCCCTCGGCGAGCGAGCTCGGTGTCCCGGAGGCGCTGCTCGAGGCGATCGACCGCAACCCGCGCGCGTCGGAGCGGCGCCAGCTCGCCCAGCTGCTGTCGCTGTGGGACAGCCAGCCGCTGACCGCGCTCGGCGGCGGCGGCTGGAAGCGGTTCTCCGAGCTTCCCCAGGACGCGCGCGAGCGGGTCCTGCTGTCCTGGTGCGACTCGCGGCTGCCACAACGGCGTGCGGCCTTCCAGGCGCTCTGCAAGGGGACGCGGCTCTTCTACTGGATGTTGCCGGCGACTGACGGCGGTCCGAGCCCGGCGTGGGGCGAGATCGGCTACCCGGGCCCACTGGGGCCCAACGTGGCCGCGCCGGCGAAGACGATCGTGCCGCTGGCCGTCGAGGGCGATGTCCAGCTCGACTGCGACGTGGTCGTCGTGGGATCGGGCGCGGGTGGTGGCACCGCGGCCGGCGTGCTGGCGGCGGCCGGGCTCGACGTCGTCGTGATCGAGGCCGGCGGCTACTACGACGACGCCGACTTCGACGGCTCCGAGCTGAACGCGATCCGCACGATGTACGCCGGCGCGCCGACCGCGAGCGCCGACCAGAGCCTGTCGCTGCTCGCCGGCGCCTGCCTCGGCGGCGGGACCGTCGTCAACTACTCGACGTCGTTTCGGACCCCGGACGCGATCCGCGCCGAGTGGGCAGGCCACGGCGTCCACGCCTTCGCCGATCGCGACTTCGACGCCAGCCTCGACGCGGTCTGCGAGCGGCTCGGCGTCAACCACGAGCACTCGTCGCCGTCATCGCGCGACCGCACGATGCGCGACGGCTGCATGGCGCTCGGCTGGCACATTGACGCGATGCCGCGCGACGTGCGCGGCTGCGACCAGGGCGAGATCTGCGGCTACTGCCCGTTCGGCTGCCGGCTCGGGGCGAAGCAGTCGACGGTCAAGACCTGGCTCGCCGACGCCCACGCGACAGGAACGCGGATCCTCGTCGGGACCAAGGTGCGCGAGGTGGTCGTGGAGAACGGTGCGGCGCGCGGGGTGGAGGCCGTCACCGACGTCGGTGACCGCGTCACGGTCCGAGCTCGCGCTGTTGTCGCGGCCTGTGGCGCGATTCAGACGCCGGCGCTGTTGAGCCGCTCGGGCCTGCGCAACCGCAACGTCGGCAAGCACCTCCACCTCCATCCCGTGACCGTCGCCTGGGGCCTGTTCGACGACGAGCTGCGGCCCTGGGAGGGGGCGATGCAGGCGCTCTACTCCGACCAGCACGCCAATCTCGAGGGTGGCTACGGCGTCAAGTACGAGACGGCCGCTATGCACCCGCACGTCGTCAACGGCTTCTGGCCGTGGCGCGGCGGCCGCGGCCACCACGAGCTGATGCGCGCGCTGCCGAACGCCGCCGGCATCGGGGCGCTGCTGCGCGACCGCGACGCCGGTGAGGTGCGAGTCGGCCGCGACGGCGAGCCGGTCGTCCGCTACCGCCTGTCCGGCTTCGACCGCGACAACCTCCGCACCGGACTCGACGGCGCCGCCCAGATCCTGGAGGCGGCGGGCGCCAAGCGGATTTTCAGCTCGCATGTAGATTGGGTCTCCTACGACCCGGGCGTCGACGGCGACCGCCACCGTTTCATGCGTGATGCCGACCGCTGCGGATGGGGCTCCGGCCAGGTGGCGATGGCCTCCTTCCACATCATGGGCACCGCGCGGATGGGCGGCACGCCATCGACCGCCGCTTGCACGCCGGCCGGCGAGACCTGGGACGTGCGCGACCTCGTCGTCTGCGACGCCTCCGCCTTCCCGAGCGCCTCCGGCGTCAACCCGATGGTCTCGATCGAGGCGATCGCCCATATGAACGCATCAGCCCTCGCCGCCCGGCTAGCCTGACTACGTGTTCGACACACTCGCTGACCGACTCCAGGGCGCGCTCGGCGACGTCCGCTCGCGCGGTGCCCTGACCGAGGACGACGTCGCCAAGGCCATGCGCCAGGTGCGGCTGGCGCTGCTCGAGGCCGACGTCAACTTCAAGGTCGTCAAGCAGTTCACGAGCGCGGTCAAGGAGCGGGCGACCGGCTCCGACGTCCTCGACTCGCTCAACCCCGGCCAACAGGTCGTCAAGGTCGTTGCCGACGAGCTGACCGAGCTAATGGGCGGCTCCGGCCGCGACCTCGTCTTCTCGAAGAGCGGCCCGACGGTCATCCTGATGGCCGGCCTCCAGGGCTCGGGCAAGACGACGGCCTGCGGCAAGCTCGCCCGCCACCTCAAGGAGGAGAAGGGGCTCGACGTCGCGCTCGCCGCCTGCGACCTCCAGCGCCCGGCTGCGGTCGACCAGCTGATCACCGTCGGCGGTCGCGCCGGCGCGACCGTCTACGAGCAAGGCACCAGCCGCGATCCGGTCGACGTCGCCGAGTGGGCGCTCGGCCAGGCGCGCGCCGACAAGCGCGACGTGCTGATCGTCGACACCGCCGGCCGCCTGCACGTCGACGCCGAGCTGATGGGCCAGCTCAGCGAGATCAAGAAGCGCACCAAGCCCCACGACGTGCTGCTGGTCGTCGACGCGATGACCGGCCAGGACGCTGTGAACGTCGCCGAGGCGTTCGCCGACGCGACGGCGTTCGACGGCGTGATGCTCAGCAAACTCGACGGCGACGCGCGCGGCGGCGCTGCGCTGTCGGTCAAGGCGATCACCGGCAAGCCGATCCTCTACGCCTCGACCGGCGAGAAGCTCGACGCCTTCGAGCGCTTCCACCCCGATCGGATGGCCCAGCGGATCCTCGGCATGGGCGACGTGATGACGCTGATCGAGAAGGCCGAGGCGCGGATCGACGAGCGCCAGGCCCAGGACCTCGAGCGCAAGATCCGCAAGAACCAGTTCACTCTCGACGACTTCCTCGAGCAGATGCAGCAGGTGCGCAGCATGGGCCCGCTGCAGAGCATCCTCAAGATGCTGCCGGGTGTGGGCCAGCAGCTCAACGGCCTGAAGGTCGACGACAAGGAGCTCGACCGGCTGCAGGCGATCATCACCTCGATGACGCCGGCCGAGCGCGCGAACCCGAAGATCATCGACGGGTCGCGTCGCCGGCGGATCGCGCGCGGATCGGGAACCAACGTCCAGGCGGTCTCGAATCTCGTCAAGCAGTTCGCCCAGATGCAGAAGCTGATGCGCCAGATGGCACGCGGCAAGATGCCCTCGCTGGCGCAGATCGCCTCGGGCCGCTAACGTTCCCGGGCCGCAGCAGCAGTATCCAACCCCGATTAGAGAAGAGACCTTGGCCGTAAAAGTCAGGCTGACCCGCGTCGGCTCCAAGAAGAACCCGATCTGGCGAGTAGTTGTCGCCGACGGCCGCTCGCCGCGCGACGGTCGCACGATCGAGACGATCGGGCACTACAACCCGCAGACGCAGCCGTCGCGGATCGAGATCGATCGCGAGCGCTTGCAGCACTGGCTCGACCGCGGCGCACAGCCGAGCAACACGGTCAAGAAGCTGATCCGCGCCGAGAACACCGGCTACGAGATGCCCGCCCGCGAGGCGCCGACCCCGGTCGCGACGCCGCCCAAGCCGAAGGCCGAGCCGGTCGCCGAGGCCGCACCGGCTGAGGCAGACGTATCCGCTGAGCCAGAGGCTGTCGAGACGCCCGAGGCCGAGGCCCCCGCGGACGCAGAGGCAGCAGCCGAGGCTGACACGCCTGCTGAGGACGCGCCCGCCCAGGCCGACACGCCCGCCGAGGGCGACTCCAGCGACGACTCCTAGCTGCTCGCATGGAGGAGCTGCTCGCCTATCTGGCTCGCGCTCTCGTCGACGACCCCGACTCGGTGTCCGTCGACTCGTTCGAAGAGGAGGACGGCACGATCGTCCTCGAGCTGCACGCCCCGCCCGATGAGGCCGGCCGGCTGATTGGCCGTCGCGGGCGGACGATCTCAGCGCTGCGCACCGTCCTCAAGGCGAGCGCCACCCGGCGCGACAAGCGCGTCCTGATCGACGTCGTCGACGCCGTCTGACCGCCGTGGCGACCGAGACGCGCCTGGTGACGGCCGGAGTCGTCGGCCGGACGCACAGCCTCGACGGCAGCTTTCACGTCGAGCGCCCGGACCACCCGCTCGAGCGCGACACGGTCGTCCAGGTCGACGGCCGCGAGCGCACCGTCGTGCGGCGGGCGGGGACGGATAGCAAGCCGCTCATACGGCTCACGGGCGTCGAAAGCCGAGAGGCCGCCGCCGAGTTGCGTGGCAAGCTGCTGCTCGTCGAAGCCTCGCTGGCCGAGGGGGAGTGGCTCGCCGAGGATCTCGTCGGCTGCCGCGTCGAAGGGCTCGGCGCCGTCGTCCGGGTCATCGACGCTCCCTCCTGCGACCTGCTCGAGCTCGAGGGGGGCGAGCTCGTGCCGCTGATCTCCGACGCCGTCCACGCCGTCGATCTCGACGCGCGGACGATCGAGATCGATCGCCGATTCCTCCGTCTCGAAACGGAGGAGGGCAAGTGAACATCGACGTCTTCACGCTCTTTCCAGCCTGGTTCAACTGGTATCTCGAACAGCGTCACGTGCGCAATGCGCTCGACCTCGGTCACCGGCTCGAGACCGTCGACCTGCGCGCCACGACGCCGCTGAGCGCCGGACAGGTCGACGACACGCCCTACGGCGGCGGTGCCGGGATGGTCATCCGCGTTGACGTCGTCGAGGCGGCGCTCGCCACCCGCTGGGACGCCGACCCGGTCGACGGCCGCGCCGGCCGGCGAGTGATCGCGCTTGCGGCGGGCGGCCGCCAGCTCGACGAGCAGCTCGTCAACGAGCTCGCCGCCGAGGAGGAGATCGCGCTGCTCTGCGGCCGCTACGAGGGCTTCGACGAGCGCGTCAACGAGCATCTCGCGACCGACGTGGTGTCGATCGGGCCGTACGTGCTCGCCGGCGGCGAGCTCGCGGCGATGGTCGTCTGCGACACGATCCTGCGCAAGCTTCCCGGGACGCTCGGCCACTCCGACAGCGCGCTCGAAGAGTCGTTCTCGGCGGCGCTGGGCGGCGCGCCCGAGTATCCGCACTACACGCGACCGGCGCAATGGCGTGGCCACGAAGTCCCAGAAGTGCTGCGATCCGGCGACCACGGCAAGGTCCGTGAGTGGCGCGCAGAGCAGAGCCGGCGCCGGCTCCGCTAGGATGCGCCGTCGCGCGAAGCACCGATGGTGCTCGCGCCTTTTCATGCCATGAGCGGAGTCATCGAAACCATCGAGCGGTCGCAGCTGCGGCGCGTGCCCAAGTTCCAGGCGGGCGACCGTCTGCGCGTCCACTTCCAGGTCGTCGAGGGCACCCGCAAGCGCACCCAGGTCTTCGAGGGCGTCGTCATCAAGCGCCAGGGCAGCGGCGCACGCGAGACGTTCACCGTCCGCAAGCAGTCCTTCGGCGTTGGCGTCGAGCGCACGTTCCCGGTCCACTCGCCAAAGATCGAGCAGATCGAGGTCGCCGCTCGCGGCGACGTCCGGCGCGCCAAGCTCTACTACCTGCGCGACCGCATCGGTCGCAGCGCCCGCGTCCGCGAGCGCCGCTTCGGCCGCGACGACGACGAGCTCGAGGGCGTCATGCCGCCACCCGAGACCGACGCGATCGTCGACACGCCAGAGCCCGAGGCTCCAGAGGCCGTCGAGGAGCAGGCTCCTGAGGCCGAGGCCCCCGAGACGGAGGCCAGCGCCACCGAGGCTGAGCCGGTCGAGGCTCCTGACACGGCGTCCGAGGAGCCGGCCGCCGAGGCCGAGGCAGAGCCCGCCGCCGAGGCTGAGGCCGACGAGGCGCCTGTCGCCGAGCCCGACGCAGACGGCGACGACGCCGAGTCCGGCAACAAGTCGGACTCCTGACGGACGACGGGCCGGAGGGTTAGTGGCTCGGGATGGAAAGCAGAGCGCCGGCGGCTCACTGATCGAGCTGGTGGTGATTGTCGCTGTCGCGCTCGGTGTCGCGCTCGGCATCCAAGCCTTCCTCGTCAAGCCGTTCCGCATCCCGAGCGAGTCCATGGTGCCGACGCTCGAGATCGGTCAGCGCGTGCTCGTCAACCGCATCGGCGAGCACTTCGGCGACCCAGAGCGCGGCGACGTGATGGTCTTCAAGCCGCCGAAGGGCGCCGACGACAACATGTGCGGCGTCAGTCACCCGGCCGAGCAGCCCTGCCCGCGCTCGACCCCCGGCAAGTCCGAGACCAACTTCATCAAGCGCGTCGTCGGCCTGCCCGGCGAGCGGCTGTCGGTCAGAGCGGGCCGGGTCTACATCAACGGCAAACTGCAGAAGGAGCCGTTCATCAGGCCCGACGCGCAGTGCGCGCTCTGCAACATGCCCGACCCGATCGTCATCCCCGCAGGCCAGTACTACATGATGGGCGACAACCGCGGCGCAAGCGCAGACAGCCGCGAGTGGGGTCCCGTGCCGAAGGACAACTTCATCGGCAATGCCTTCGCCACATACTGGCCACCCTCAAAATGGGGCGGCCTCTAACGGCTGCGGAACGGCGCCTGACGGCACCTCCAGAGCCCTCGCGTGCGGAGCACGCCACGGGCTCAGGCGGTACCGGCAGGCTTGTTCCTCGCGCGTTAGAGAGCGTCGGCTGAGGGACGTATCATCGGCCGACGTGGGTGAGGCGAGCACAGCTGGGCCGCAGAGCAAGGCGGCGCGGAGGCGGAGGAGGAAAGCCGCGCACAGTGGGCGGCGGCTGTTCGCTTTTGACCGGGAGCTGGGTTCGCGGTTCGTGGCGGGTGCCGATGAGGCGGGGCGGGGCTGTCTGGCTGGTCCGCTGGTCGCGGCGGCGGTGCTATTCGACCTGGAGCGTTTGACGCTGGCCGACCGCCGTGCGCTGACGAAGCTCAACGATTCGAAGCAGCACAGCGAGGAGGCGCGTGAGGAGCTGTATCCGCTGGTGATGCGGGCGTGTACGCGGACCGCGGTTGTCTCGCGGTCGGTGCGGGCGATCGACTCGCGTGGACTGCATGTGAGCAACCTCGATGCCCTGCGTGCCGCCCTGCGACGGGTTGCGGTGCCGGGGACGATCTGCCTCGTCGACGGTTTCCGCGTGCCGCCGTTCGAGCACGATCAGCAGGCCGTGGTCGACGGTGACGCCCGTAGTGCGGCGATCGCCGCCGCATCGGTGCTCGCCAAGGTCAGTCGCGACCGCTACATGCGTCGTGCGGCAGAGCGCCACCCGGAGTGGGACTTCGCAGCGCACGTTGGCTACTCGACGCCAGATCATCGCGCTGCGATCGCCGCACACGGCGTCTCCCCACTGCACCGCATGTCGTTCAACTCGACTGCTTATCAGCAGCTCAGCCTGACCTAGGCGCGCCTGGCGGCGTCATCGGCCTCTCGTGTGCTGGCGCACACGTCAAGGCCTGCTTCCTTGCCAGCCACGCCTATCTCAGGCTGAGAACTAGAAGGCGTCCTCGACGTGGTCGAGGGACAGGAGCCGCCCTTGACGGTCGACGACGATGCCGATGGCGTCGAAGCGGATCCAGGCGGGGGAGGGTGATGGCGTAGGCCGGGTTCGCAGCCATTCGGCGGCCAGTCGGCGGATCCGCTGGCGTTTTGCGGGGCCGATCGCGTCGAGCGGCCCGGCGGGACCGGCTGAGCCGCCGGTGACGCGCGTCTTGACCTCGCAGAAGACGAGGCACCGACGGTCGCGCGCGACGATGTCGATCTCGCCGGTCCGGCCGCAGCGGCCGTTGCGCTCGATCAGCGTGTAGCCGGCCCGCTCGAGATGGGCGCAGGCGACGTCCTCGCCGTGCGCGCCGAGGCGGATACGGGCGTTGCCGGTAGCCATCCACGGGACGCTAGGTGGGGTGTGGTAACAGCAGGTTCGCTTGTGTGACAGCTCCGCCAAAGCGGGCGCGGCGGGCGGTGTCGGAGTCGTAGCTGGAGCGCTGTCACCGGTGCGACTGGTCCGCCTAGCGTGCTGTCCGTGCTTGCCAGCGTTCCCACGTTTGCCCTCGAGGGTGTCGATGCCCGTGAGGTGACCGTCGAGGTCGATGCCCGCCGTGGCCTGCCGGCGTTCACGGTCGTCGGGTTGCCCGACACCGCGGTCCGCGAAGCTCGCGAGCGGGTTCGGTCGGCGCTGTTGAACAGCGGGCTGGAGTTCCCGCTCCAGCGGTTGACCGTCAACCTGGCGCCGGCCTGGGTGCGCAAGGCAGGCGCCAGCTTCGATCTCGCGATCGCCGTCGGCGTTCTCGCGGCGAGCGGCCAGGTGCCGGCCGATGCGCTCGCGGGGATCGCCGTCTCGGGTGAGCTGTCGCTCGGTGGTGCCCTGCGCCCGGTGCGGGGAGCGCTCCCGATTGCCCTCGGCTGTCGAGCGGCGGGGCTGCGGCGGCTCGTCGTGTCGCCCGAGATCGCCGCGGAGGCGGCGCTGGTCGACGACGTCGAAGTCTGGGCGGTTCCCGACCTCGAGCGGCTCGTCGACCTGCTCCACGGGCGGTGGGCTCCAGAGCCGCCGGTCACCGACGGGGCACAGCCCGTCGCGGCTGAGGTAGAGCCCCCCGACCTCGCCGATGTGCGCGGTCAGGCCGATGCGCGACGAGCCCTGGAGATCGCCGCGGCGGGCGGTCACAGCCTGCTGATGATCGGCCCGCCGGGCGCCGGCAAGACGATGCTCGCTCGCCGGCTGCCGGGCATCCTGCCGCCACCGACGATCGAGGAGGCGCTCGACATCACGCGCGTCCAGAGCGTCATCGGCAACGGCAGCGGCGGCTTGGCCACCGAACGGCCGTTCCGGGCGCCGCACCACACGATCTCCGCTCAGGGGCTGGTCGGCGGCGGCGCGCGGCCGCGACCCGGCGAAGTCACGCTGGCGCACCGGGGCGTTCTGTTCCTCGATGAGCTCGCCGAGTTCGCTCGTCCGGCCTTGGAGGCGCTTCGCCAGCCGCTCGAGCACGGCAGCGTCGACATCGTGCGCGGGCAGGTCGGACTGCGGTTTCCGGCTCGCGTGTTGCTTGCGGCGGCCGCCAATCCGTGTCCGTGTGGAATCGGTGGTGAGCGCTGCGAATGCGGAGTGCTGACGCGCGACCGCTACCGCGCCCGCCTCAGTGGACCGCTGATCGACCGGATCGATCTTGTCTGCCAGCTTGCGCCGCTGCCGGCACTCGCGCTCGCCTCGGACAGCGCGGCCGGGGAGAGCTCCGCCGCGGTGCGGGCCCGGGTCGTCGCGGCACGCGAGCGGCAGGCGACACGCCTGGTTGCGTCGTCGGCCACGTGCAATGCGGAGCTGACCGCCGGCGCGACTCGACTGCTCGTGCCGCTCACGACAAGGGCATCGCAGCCACTGGCCGCGGCGCTCGATGCTGGCGTGCTGACCGGGCGTGGCCACGATCGCGTCCTGAGAGTCGCGCGGACGATCGCCGACCTGGCCGGAAGGCAGAAGGTTGAGCGCGATGACGTCGCCGAGGCGCTCGGCTATCGCGCGGTAGCGCCAGGACGGATGGCTGCGGCATGAGCGGGGCCTGTGACAGCTGTCTACGGCGCGGCTACCTGATCGGCCTGCTGTCGGCTCGCATCGCCGGACTGGTCGGGAGACCCGGTGCGCCGTCGGAACTGCTGGCGCTCGACGACGTCTCGTTGGCGGCCGCCGTGGGCGGAAAGGGCGAGCAGGAGGCGCTCGCCTTCCTCGGCCGCTTCGAGCCGAGCCGTGCTCGCGCCGATCTGCGTCACGCCGGGGTAGCGGCGGTCTGCCAGCACCACGAGAGCTACCCAACTTCGCTCGAGGACCTGAACGACCAGCCAGCGGTCCTATTCTGCCGCGGAAGCGTTGAGCTGCTGTCCGCGGCCGAAGCCGAGCCGGCGGTGACGGTCGTCGGCACGCGCGACGCGACGCCGTATGCGATCGAGGTCGCACACGACGTCGGCCGTGGCCTTGCCGTCGCAGGGATTACGACGATCAGCGGTATGGCACTCGGCGTCGACGGTGCGGCGCATCGTGGTGCGCTCGGCGCCCGTGGGGCGACGATCGCGGTGCTCGCCGGAGGACCCGACGTGGCCTATCCCCGCCGGCATGCGGATCTCCACATGCAGATAGCGGCGAACGGCCTCGTCGTCTCCGAGCTGCCGCCAGGTCAGCGGCCCTACCGCTGGAGCTTTCCGGCGCGCAACCGGCTGATGGCCGCTCTGGCTCGGATGACCGTCGTCATCGAAGCCGGGGAAGCGTCGGGCACGCTGATCACCGCTGACTTCGCGCAGGACCTCGGTCGCGCGCTGGGCGCGGTGCCAGGACGGGTCTCGACGCGCGCGGCGGCCGGCAGCAACCGGCTGTTGCGCGAAGGTGCCGCGGTGATCCGCGACGCGTCGGACGTCTTGGACGAGCTGTTCGGCATCGGAGCCAGCCAGTCGACACGGGCACCGCGCGCGGAACCCGAGCTCGATCCCGTCGAGCGGCGCCTACTCGACGGGGTCGAGTCGCGTCTCGACGTCGACGGCATCTCGACGTTCGCCGGACTGCCGATCAACGAGACGCGCGCCGCGCTGGCGCAGCTCGAGGCGCGCGGGCTGATCCGTCGCGACGGCCTGTTCGGCTGGGAGCGCGCGCGGCCGTCCCGTTGAGCCCACCGCCGGCCTATGCTGCGCGCTCGATGTCTGTCCCCACGCCACCTCGCCTGCTGTCGATCGCCGGCTCGGACTCGGGGGGCGGCGCCGGCATCCAAGCCGACCTCAAAGCTTTCGCGCGCTGCGGCGCCCACGGCATGACCGCGATCACCGCGATCACCGCGCAGAACACCGTTGCGGTCGAGGCGGTCTATCCGGTCGCGCCCGCGGCGATCGTCGCGCAGGTGCGCGCCGTCACGTCGGACATCGGCGTCGACGCGGTCAAGGTCGGCATGCTCGGATCGAGCGAGACGATTGCCGCCGTCGCCGAGGCGCTCGACCTCGTCGGCGAGGCGCCGATCGTTGTCGACCCGGTGATGGTCTCCGAGAGCGGCGCGACGCTGCTCGATCCAGAGTCGCTCGACGCGCTGCGGCAGCTGATCGTGCCGCGTGCCGCCGTCGTCACGCCCAACCTGCCGGAGGCGCGTGTCCTGACCGGCATGGGGGAGGACGCGACCGCACAGGACCTGGCTCGCGCCGTCCACGCCCTCGGCCCGCGCGCGGTGGTCGTGACCGGCGGCCACGCCGACGCGATCGCCGACGTCTTCTTCGACGGTGGCGGCAAGCCGGTCGCGATCCCCGGCGAACGTCATCCCGACGGGGCCGCGCACGGCTCCGGCTGCACCCACTCGTCGGCGCTCGCCGCACGGCTCGCGTTCGGCGACTCGCCGATCGAGGCGGCGCGCGCGGCGCGGATCGTCGCGGCCGCCGCGGTCCGCGACGGATTGCGCGGAATCGGCGCTGGCGCCGGGCCGGTCGACGTCTTCGGTCTCGCCGATCTGCGCGCCCATTAGGATTGATCCATCAAGTTCCTGCGCATGAAGCCCGGTCATGGTGAGGTCCTCTTGGCCGAGGGCGATCCCGACGTGCGCGAGGACGAGCAGGCGCTGATCGAGGAGTTCCGCCGCCAGCTCGACGAGGGAATGTGGGCAGCGGTGCCGACCGAGCGGCCCGGCAGCGGCCGTCGCGAGGCGCAGATGGTGCGCGACTACGCCGACATTCCGCCGGAGGCGCAGCGCGTGATCTTCTTCCCACGGGCATCCGGGGGCTGAGCCGGCGATGCTCGCGCTGCTGACCACCGGCCTGATGGCGACCGCCCTCGCGGCGTTCCTGCTCGGCTCGCCGACGCTGGCTCGCTTCAAGGCACGCCGCACCCGGCACGTCGAGGACTCGCCGCACGCGTTCGACCCCGGACGCGAGCGTCGTGCCGAGCAGCGTGCTCGTCAGCTGTTGCGCTCCTGCGTCAACGACGTCGAGTGGGGGATGTACCGCGACCTTGGCTTCATCCGCGTCGACGGCCAGCGGCTGCCCGACTCACCCGGCGACGAAGATGGGCCCGCGCCGTACGCCTACCTGATCTATCCGCACAAGCCGATCGTCGCCTATGTTCCGGAGAGCGGTCGGCTGCTGAGCGAGTACTGCGTCGAGTTCCCCGACTTAACCGGCGGACGGACCCGGCTGCCGGCATCTGACGACGTGCTCGCGAAGTGGATGGCGATCACCTCCGACGAGGCGCGAGTGATCGGCCGCGCCAACATGCACCTGGTCGGTCGCCAGCACGATCCCGGACACGTCCGCCCCGATCGACGAGGAGCTCGCCAAGGGGGCCGGCGTGCTCCAAGATTGCAGCGGACACGTCCGGCGCGACATCTGGCGGCTGTCGGAGTGGGAGCGCCTCGGCGCCGGCGACATCGGGGCGCGAGCCGCGTGAGCAGAGACCTCCGCGAGCGCAGCCGGGTCCAACTCGACGGCCCGGACCGGGCCGCCGCGCGCGCCTACCTGAAGGGCATCGGCCACGACGACGAGTCGCTGCGCCGGCCGATCATCGGCATCGCCAACACCTGGACCGAGGTGATGCCGTGCAACTTCCACCTGCGCCGGCTCGCCGAGAAAGTCAAGGAGGGCGTTCGCGCCGCCGGCGGCACGCCGATGGAGTTCAACACTGTCGCCGTCTCTGACGGCATCACGATGGGCACCGAGGGGATGAAGACCTCGCTCGTCAGTCGCGAGGTGATCGCCGACTCGATCGAGCTCGTCGCGCGCGGCCACCTCTTCGACGGCGTGATCGCCCTTTCTGGCTGCGACAAGACGATCCCCGGCTGCGTGATGGCGCTCGCGCGGCTCGACCTGCCGAGCATCATGCTCTACGGCGGGTCGATCGCCCCCGGCAACTTCCGCGGCGAGCGCGTGACGATCCAGGAGGTCTTCGAGGCGGTCGGGGCGCACGCAGCCGGCAAGATCTCCGACGACGACCTGCACGAGCTCGAGGGCGTCGCGTCGCCGGGCGCCGGCGCCTGCGGTGGGCAGTTCACCGCCAACACGATGGCGCTCGCCTTCGAGACGCTGGGAATCTCGCCGATGGGCAGTTCGATGGTCCCGGCCGAGGAGGGCAAGAAGGGGCAGGTGGCCGTGGACGTCGGCAAGCTGATCATGGACGTCCTCGAGCGCGATCTGCGCCCGAGCAAGATCATCACGCGCAAGTCGTTGCAGAACGCGATCGCCGCCGTGGCGATGACCGGCGGCTCGACCAACGCAGTCCTGCATCTGCTCGCCGTCGCCAACGAGGCCGGCGTCGAGCTCGACATCGAGGACTTCGACCGCATCGCCTCCAAGACGCCGCTGCTCGCCGATCTCAAGCCGTTCGGCACCTACGTCGCCCCCGATCTCTGGCGCGCCGGCGGAATGCCGCTGGTCGCCAAGCGGCTCGACGAGGCAGGGCTGCTCGACCGCGACGCGCTCAACGTGACCGGCCTGACCATCGGCGCGGAGGCCGACGCCGCCGTGGAGGCGCCCGAGCAGCCAGTCGTGCGGCCGCTGGCAGACCCGCTCGCGACCAGCGGCGGCTTCGCAATCCTGCGCGGCAACCTCGCGCCCGACGGCTGCGTCGTCAAGCTCGCCGGCCACGGTCGCCGCGAGCACCGCGGCCCGGCGCGCGTCTTCGAGGGCGAGGAGGCGGCGTTCGCCGCGGTCAAGGCCGGTGAGATCGAGGCAGGCGACATCGTCGTGATCCGCAACGAGGGCCCCAACGGCGGCCCCGGCATGCGCGAGATGCTCGCCGTCACCGCCGCCATTCAGGGCGAGGGACTCGGCGACTCGGTCGCGCTACTGACCGACGGTCGCTTCTCCGGCGCCACGCACGGTTTCATGGCCGGCCACGTCGCGCCCGAGGCGACGCGCGGCGGGCCGATCGCCGCCGTCCAGGACGGCGATACGGTCGTCTTCGACGTCGATAGGCGCGAGCTCAACGTCGAGCTCTCCGACGACGAGATCGCCCGTCGCGTCGCCGCCTACGAGGCCCCGGCGCCGAAGTACACGACCGGCGTGCTCGGCAAGTACGCCCGCCACGTCGGCTCGGCCGCCCAGGGCGCCCTCACTTCGTAACCCGCTCAGGCAGCAGTCGCGGAGTCGCGCTCGAGCTCGTCTGGGCTGACCTCGTAGCCGAGGAACCGCTCGAGCTCGTCATTGAACGCCGCCGGCCGCTCGACCATCGCGACGTGACCGGTGTCCTCGAAAACTGTCTTGCGCGCGCCTGGAATCAGCTCGACGTACTTGTCGGCGTCGCGAACCGGGATGATCGCGTCGTCCTCACCCCAGACTATGAGCGTCGGGCAGGCGATCTCCGGCAGGCGATCGCGGAAGTCGTAGTCGATGCAGGCGGCGAGCGCGTCGACGAAGCCGGGCTTGTGGGCACCCTTGACGAGCCCCTTGAAGGCGATATCGGGCCGTAGGCGCGTCGGATGGCGGACGATCAGGCTGAGGATCCAGTGGCGCAGCGCCGGTCGCGCCATGTGGCGGCGTCGCTGCGCGGTCGAGGCGCGGGTCGCCAGCGCGAAGAGCTTGCCGACGCGCAGCACCTGGTCGACCGACAGCTCGCTCTGGGAGATGCCTGCGGCGGAGATCAACATCAGGCGCTCGACCGTCTCCGGAGCGTCGATCGCCACCTCGGCCGCCACATAGCCGCCCATCGAATTGCCGACCAGGACGGCGGGGGCGAGGCCGAGACGATCGCAGAGCTCGGCGACGACGCGGCCGTAGTAGTCGATCGATATCTGCTCGCTGGGCATCGGCGACACGCCGAAGCCCGGCAAGTCGAGCGCGACCACGCGCCGCTGCTGCGCGAAGCGCGGAATGTTCTCGAGCCAGTTCTGCCACTGGCCGCTCAGCCCGTGGACGAAGACGATCGGACGGCTGTCGCCCTGCTCGCCGATGTCGACGTAGTTGACCGGCGTACCGCCGATCTCCATCGTCCTCAGATGGGCCGGCCAGTCGACATCGCGCCAGTTCGGCTGGTCGCTGACCCCGTAGCCCCGCTCGGCGCGCGCCGCGTCGCGCCGGCGCGCGGGTGGGGGCGGGATGTGCAGATTCGACATCTCTCAGACAACGGTATCCAACGCCCGCGCGAGTGAACCGTTGGCGTTTCGGCGACGCAATGGAGGTTGCAGGACGGGCGAGGCCCTATGCGCGGACCGACACCCTGCTTACACTCAGTGAGTCGGTCCACTCGGACCGGAGGGAACCCGCATATCTTGAGAAGCAAGGCATTCACGTTCGTCGCCGTTCTAGTGGTCCTGCTGATCGCGGGATCGGTGGCGGTCTACGCATACGACTCGTCGCGCAGCGACCGGATCGCCGAGGGAGTGACGATCGGCGGTGTTCCGGTCGGCGGGCTGAATGCCGACGAGGCGCGCGTCAAGGTACGCCGTCAGGTCGCGCGCGGACTCGAGCAGCCGATCGCCGTCACCTACGGCAAGACCCGCTTCACCCTCTCCGCCGAGGACGCGGGCGTCCAGGCCGACGTCGGCGGGATGGTCGACGACGCGGTCGCCGCAAGTCGTGACG
>CBFGZN010000012.1:0-23284 GCA_965653255.1 uncultured Solirubrobacterales bacterium
GCGGCTTCGCCCAAGGGGTCGCGGAGGGACGCCGCCAGGCGGCGGCGGAGGCCGGTGTCATCGCGCAGGCGGACCAACGCCGTCACGAGCGCCGGTACGTCGCCACCGCGCACCAGCAGCCCGATTGCGCCGTCGAGCTGGCCGAGGGCGTCGAGGAACAGGTCGCTGCCCTTCAGCTCCCAGTCGCGCCCGACGTGCAGCAGCACGGTCGCGTCGGGGTCGAGCCCGAGCGCCGCGCGCGCGGCCGCGCGCTCGTCGGCTGCGACCGGACCGGGGAAGCGTGCGACGTCGACGCCGTTGGGGAAGTACTCGACCTTGGCGCGCGGTGCACCGCGGGCACAGACCGCCTCGACGAGGTGCGGCGAGACGCAGAGCATTCGCTCGACGTAGCGGCTCGCCAACGTGAAGCGCAGCCGGTTGCGCACGCGTGCGCGCAGATCCTCGGATAGCACAGTGTGGAAGTGCCAGATCGCCTTGACGTCCGGGCGCCGCGCGAGCTCGGCGACCGCTAGGTCGTAGACCGACCAGTGGGCGTGGAGGATCGTCGGGCCGGCCTCGGCGTCGACGACATCGGCCAGCCACTTACGTGCCCCGGAACGGCCCTCGCTGGGGGCGAAGCGGATCGCGTCGCCGTACTCGGCGGCGAAGGCGGGCATCCATTCGCGTGTCTCGGCGCGCGGCGGGAGCAGCACCTCGGCTCGCCAGCCGCTTGCGCGCACGCCGGCCAGCGTGGTTCGCAGCATCGGCACGAACGACCCGGCATGCGGGCTGCCGTAGTCGGTCACCTGGATGACGCGCATCGCTGCCGCGCGTCAGGACTGAGTCGGCGCGTGGCCGCCGGCGATGGCCTGCTCGACCCACTCGAACTCGGCCCGCACGCCGTCCTCGAGCGAGGTCTGTGGGTCGAAGCCGAGGTGCTGGCGCGCCAGCGTCGTGTCGGCGGCGGTGTCGCGCACGTCGCCGCGCTCCTGGTCCAGGTACTGGATGTCGAGCTTTCGCCCGGCGTGCTGCTCGATCATCTCGAGCACCTCGCGGATCGATGCCGGAGTGCCGCCGCCGATGTTGAAGACGCGCGCCGCTCCGTCGAGCTGTGCCGAGGCGGCGCCGACGGTCGCGGCTACGACGTCGCCGACGTAGCTGAAGTCGCGCGTCTGGCGGCCGTCGCCGAAGACGGTGATCGGGCGGCCCTCGATCGCAGCGCGGCAGAAGATGTTGAACGCCATGTCCGGGCGCTGACGCGGACCGAAGACGGTGAAGTAGCGCAGCGAGACGGCGTCGAGGCCGTAGTTGGCCACGTACAGCGAGCAGAGGTGCTCGGCCGCCAGCTTGGTCTGCCCGTAGGGCGACATCGGCTGCACTGGCGCCGTCTCGGGGGTCGGCCGCTGCTCGGCGTCGCCGTAGACCGACGAGGACGAGGCGTTGACGAGGCGGACGTCGTCGCGGTCCTTCAGCGCCTCGAGCAGGTGCTGGGTCGCGATGATGTTGTTCTGGACGTACTGGCTGTAGCGCGTGCCCCAACTCGAGCGGACGCCTGGCTCGGCGGCGAGATGGAAGACGGCGTCGCGGTCGGCGGTTAGCGCCTCGAGGTCGCCGCGCGCTAGGTCGACCGGCACGAACTCGAAGTCGTCCCAGTCGTAGAAGTGGCGCAGGTTGCGCAGCTTCTGCGGCCGGCCGTAGTTGTCGTTGAAGCAGTCGACGCCGACGACCTGATCGCCGCGCGCGAGCAGCGCCTCGGTGACCTGCGATCCAATGAAGCCGGCACAGCCGGTGACGAGCGCACGCATAGGCCGCATAGCCTCTCAGCTACGGGACTCCCCGAGCAGTGGTTGCAAGACTTCGTACCAACGGTCGGCGACCGCCGCGGGGGAGTGCGTCCGCTCGACGAAGCGCAGTCCGTTGGCGCCCATCTCGGCGCGCAGCGCCGGGTCGTCCCAAAGCCGCTGTGCCCCTGCAGCCAACTCGTCCATCGACCCGTGGGCGAGGATGCCCGCCTGGTTGTCGACGATCCGGTTGTCGGGATCGACCGCGAACGAGAGCACCGGCACCGAGCGCGCCCATGACTCGAGGAAGGTGTTCGGCATCCCCTCGACGAGCGAGGTCTTGACCAGCGCCATGCACTTGGAGATCTCCTCGAGCAGCTGGGGCCGTTGCATGCCCGGCAGCAGCTCGAGGTTCGGTATCCGCGCCGCGCGCGCACGCAGCGCGTCGGCGAAGACCGGATCGGTCTGCTCGGTGGTCGGCGCGATCATCCGAAAGCCGATGTCCGGCAGCTTCTCGGCGAGGTCGAGGAAGATCTCGGGCCGCTTGTAGTCGACGAACCGATCGGCCCAGAGGAAGTGCCGGTCGTCGACGGTCGACGGCTCGGCCGGCTGGCAGAAGCTCGGAATCAGCTGTGGATCGAGCGCGGGGAAGGTGGCGTGCGCCAGCTCGCGCTGTTGAGCGGTCTGCACGATCATCTGGTCGCTGCCTTCGACGGCCCGTCGGTAGGCACGTAGGACGCGCTGGCTGCGGTCGGTGCGGCTGAAGTCGAAGTCGAGGTCGTTCGACGCCGAGAACACCAGCTTGCGCCTGTGTGAGCGGCAGTAGGCGGCCGATGGCACGACGTGGCCACCGCTGCCGCGCACGATGCAGACGCGCGCATTCGCCTGCATCAGCGAGTGCCAGATCGTCGCTGCCTCTTGCAAGCCGCCGAGCCTGCGGCGATGTTCGGCCCGCGTGATCAGCGTCGGCGTGGTCGGCTCGGTCGGATAGAGCTCGGTCGTCGGGTAGATGATGTGGGCGACGCGCAGGCCACGCTCGACCAGGCCGTGGGCGATCAGCGTGGTTTGCAGCTCGGCGCCGCCGGCGACCTGGTCGTTCGGTCGCTTGCCGTAGAGCCGGGCCGCATAGGGGGCATAGATCGCTACGTCGTTGCGCGGAGTCACGGTGCGCGATCCTACCCTCGAATAGGCCCGTTTCCAGCCATTTGGGCTGGAACGCCCGTTGGCCCGAGCAGCCGGGCCTGAGTCGCCGCGCCGACGCGCACCTCGGCGCCTTCGACCTCGATCGTCTCGTGCGCCGCGACCAGGTTGAGCAGCGCTCCGGCGCCGACCCAGCGCACGCCGGGTAGTCCCGGCAGCCGGACGATGTCGCGGCGCCAGATCATGCGCGCGAACGTGACCAGGTCGCGGCTCGCGCGCAGCTGGATCAGGCGCAGGTCGAAGAGTCCGCCATGGAAGACCGGCGTCGGCGGTAGCCCGAGCCCCGCCAGCGCCGTGAACGGTGCGTAGCCGAGCCCGTGCATGCCCCTGAAGGCGCTGTTGATCGTCTCGTGGATCGCTGTCGGCGTTCGGAGCGGACCGGGCTTCGGCCGCTGCCAAGTCGGAAGGTCGCGTGCCGCCGCCGCGGCCAGCGTCCCCGGGCTGTAGCCCCAGGCCGGGGCTACGAACGTCGCGGGGCGTTGGCCCAGCACCCGCTCCTGCCACTCGGTGACGGCGTCGATCCGGCGGCCGGCCTCCTGCTCGTCGAGCTCGAGGAACTCGCGCCACTCGATCTCGCCGCGTTCGAGCGCGGCGGTGTCGAGATGCAGGTAGCCGTGCCCGACCGTCTCGAAGGCGCCGTCCGACACTCCGTCGGCGATCGCCGCGATCGAGCGCGGCCAGACGTCCTCGAGCGGTATCTGGGTCTTTCCGTCGTCGGCGAGAGCGCGCGCCGCGACTGCGAGGTTGAGGACCGCTCCAGCGCGCGAGTAGGCGCGGGCGAGCGAGCGCACGCGGCGCAGCTGGCGGTTGTCGGCGTGAGCCTCGTCCTGGACCTGATGCTGGGCTGTGCCTGGAATGTCGTCGAGTCGCGCGCAGCCGACGGCTGGCAGCAGCACCAGCGGGCGTTCGAGCACGTCGGGCAGGTAGCGGGCGAGCGCCGCGAGCGTCCAGTGGCCGTGCAGCAGCGTCCAGGCGGTCTCAATGTCGGCGCCGAGCACGAGCGTTCGCCCGTCGACGACCGTCGCGTGGGTGCCCAGCCGCGAGCTGACCAGCGGCTCGCCGCCGCCGTCGATCAGCGTGAACTCCCCGTTCAGCGGACCGGCCGCGCCAAAGTGGGCGACACCGGTCGCGACGTGGCGTGCCGGCAGCGGCGGGCTCGCGGGCGCCGCCCCGTTGGCGAAGATCACCGCTCCCGCAAGCCGTCTGGCGCCGACGAGTGCGTGAAGCTCAGCCGCGTCGTCGGCGGCGCCGAACCCCACGGCGCGAGCGTCCGGTGCGTCGAGCAGCGGACCGAGCCGCCAGAGCCACGCCAGTCCCGCCGCTAGATCGGCCGCCGGTGAGCCGGGCGCCGCGTAGAGGCGTCCGTCGCTCACCGCGGACTACCGGACGTAGTCGCCGACGCGGTAGCGGTGGAGGTTGGCCTCGATCCACTTCAGCGTGCGCTCGAGGCCCTCGCGCAGGTCGACCGTCGGCTTCCAGTCCATCAGCTCCGAGGCCAGCGCCGGACTCGAGATCAGGCGCATCACCTCGCTGTCGGGCGGTCGCACCCGCTGCTCGTCGAGCTCGACCTCGAGCTCACGTCCGACGATCTCGCCGACTGTCTCGACGATCTCGCCGATCGAGTGGTCGGTGCCGGTCCCGAGCTGGACGGTACGGCCGAGCGCGGCATCCGACTCCGCGGCGGCGATGAAGCCGGCCGCCGTGTCGGTCACGAAGGTCATGTCGCGGCGCGGATCCAGCGAGCCGAGCCGGACGACGCCACCGGCGAGCGCCTGGGTGATGATCGTCGGGATCACCGCACGCGCCGACTGGTGCGGCCCGTAGGTGTTGAACGGCCGCAGGACAGTCGCCGGAAGCTCGAACGAGCGGTGGAAGCTGTCGATCAGCTTGTCGGCGCCGAGCTTGCTGGCGGCATAGGGAGACTGCGTCTCGAGCGGATGGTCCTCGGTGATCGGGACCGTCTGCGCGGTGCCGTAGACCTCGCTCGTGGAGGTGTGGACGACGCGGCCGACGCCGTTGTCGAGCGCCGCGCGCGCGACGTTGAACGTTCCGAGGACGTTGGTCTCGAAGAAGTCGCGCGGGTTGACGTAGGAGTAGGGGATCGCGATCTGCGCCGCGAGATGCATCACGACGTCGGTGTCCTTGCTGGCCGCGGCGACCGACTCGGCGTCGCGCACGTCTCCGAGCACGATCTCGACCGCCTCGCTGACGTTCTCGTCGAGCCAGGCGAGCGCGCCGCGGTCGCCGCGTGAGGTGTAGCGGATCAGGCCCCGCACGTTCGCGCCACGCTCAACGAGCGTGGCGACCAGATGTGAGCCGATGAACCCTCCAGCGCCCGTGACGAGCACGCGCTGCCCTGTGATGCTGCTCAAACCCCGCTCCTGTGTCCGCTTGCCGGCATCGCTCAGATCGCTCCGAGCGGGGAAGGCTAGCGGTGGCTGCGGCGGGTGAGCTTGACCCGGACGGTGTGCGAGGTCGCCTTGCCCGGCACGACGGCGCGCAGGCGGGCGACGCGCAGGCGGCGCAGCTGGCGAGCGGTCAGCTTGGCCTGGAAGCGGCTGCCCTCGACCGAGCGGCGGGCGAAGGTGCGCCAGTTGCCCTTGCGGGTCTTGACCTGCAGCGCGACCCGCTTGACGGAGGGCTTGATGGCGCGCGACTTGACGTTGCCCTTGACGCGCACCGAGCGCGGCAGCGAGACCTTCTGCTTGTCGGTCCGGATGACGATGCTGATCTCGTCGTCCTCGACCGGTGCGGGGGTGGGGGCCGGCTCGGAAGCGTCGCCGGCGACCACTCCGGCGACGTCGCCGACGAGCTCGGCGCACGGGCTGCCGGCCTTGAAGCGGTAGTCGCCTGCCGCGCGGTCGACATAGGGCATCCCCGAGAGGACGGTGTTGTTGCCGGCGGTGAAGCCGTTCTGGCTGCCGATTCCGGAGGGCTGGCCGGGGCCGGTCGAGTAGAGGCAGTTGGCCGTCGCGGTGTTGCCCGTGCCGGCAGCGCCGCCGGACCAGGAGCTCTCGATGTTCCAGCGCGGGTTGGAGCCGGTGATCACGTTGTTGCGGACGGTGTTGGAATCGGAGGCCTTGGAGCCCTCCCCGGCGAAGATGACGCCGCCCTGGTTGCCGTCGATGATGTTGTGCTCGACGAGCGTGCCGTCGGCGCCCGGGTACATGTGGACGCCCCAGCCACCGCCGTTGTTGCGCAGGATGTTCCAGCGCACGACCGCGTCGCGGGTGCCCGAGAGGTAGATCAGGTGGTCAAACTTGTTCTTCGACCCGTCAGCCTTGACGGCAGCGCCGCAGTTGTACATCTCGTTGCGCTCGATGATCACGCGCTGCGCGGCGTTGTAGGTGCCGGCCAGGACGCAGATGCCCTCGCCGCCCTTGGTGACTACGTTGTCGCTGAAGACGGCGTCGTCGGCCTGGATCTTGGTGCCGACGGTGTTCGAGCTGCCGGTCGTGTCGATCTTCAACCCGGATACGCGTGAGCGGGGCGCCGCGGGGGTGACCTCGAGGAAGGCGGTCAGCGTCGCACGCTCGCCCGGGTAGCTCTGCAGCGCGGTGTCCGGCTTGTCGAGGTAGATGTCGGCGCCGCCGTAGGTGCCGCTGCGCAGGCAGCCGGCCTGGCCGGCTGCGATCGAGCGGGTGAGCTTCTGGACGGTCTTGTAGGGAGCGGCCTCGGTACCGGCGGCGGAGTCCGAGCCGGTGGGCGCCGCGAACTTGGTGCAGGTGGTGGGGGCGGCTGCCTCGGCGGGAGCGGCGAACGCAGCGGCGGCCAAAGTGGCTGCGCCGGCGACGAGCAGGGGGCGGATGAAGCGGGCTGTGAGTGCGTGTCCGTCGCGTGCCATGCCCTCCGCATCGGGCAATCACGGGCTGGCTCTGCAACAGGCGCACGAGTTCTGGACGAAAGTCCGGGCGTTTCGGGTTATGTAGCCTCAGCGGAGGCTGCTGGAGACCGCGTCGGCGACGTCGCCGACCAGGCCGCCACAGGGACTGCGGCTGTGGAAGCGGTAGTCGCCGTCGGCGCGGTCGACGTACGGAGAGCCGCCGATCACCGCGTTCGAGCCGACGCTGAAGCCCCAGCGTTCGCCGATCCCCGACGGCGCGTCGGCCGACCGCGAGAAGAGGCAGTTGGCCGTGACGAAGTTGCCGCTGCCGAAGCGGCCCTCCCACGACGCCTCGACGTTGCGGCGCGGCGCGGAGTAGGTAATCGCGTTGGCGCGAATAAGGTTGTTGTTCGAGGTCGCGTTGTCGTAGCCGGCGATCACGACGCCGCCGAAGTTGCCGTCGATCACGTTGTGCTCGATCAGCGATGCGTCGGCGTTCGGGTAGAGGTGCACGGCCCAGCCGCCATGGTTCGCGAGCAGCAGGTTCCAGCGGATTCGCGTCCGACGCGCATCCTCGATGTAGAGCAGATGGTCGAACTTGCCGGAGCGGCCGCAGTTGCGGATGACGTTGCGCTCGATTGTCACGCCGCTGACGCGGTTTTGCGAGCCGACGAGCACGCAGCTCTCGTTCGTGCCGCCGAAGATCCGGTTGCCGACGATCCGCGCGCGGCTGGCCTGGACCTTGAGCGGCACCGTGTAGGTGCGGTCGAGCGAGGTCAGGCGCAGGTTGCGGATGCTGGCTCCGACGGCGCTCGGCTCAATCCAGATCGGGTCGAGGATCAGCGGACGCCGACTGCCGATGCCGCGCAGCGTTGCTCCCGGACTACGCAGGTGGGCAACCTCGCGATGGCTGTAGCGGCCAGGTTTCACACAGCCGGTCTGGCCGCCGCGCAGCGAGCGCGCGAGCCGTTTGACCGATCGGTACGGCCGGGCGAGCGTCCCGCGGCCGTGGCCGTGGTCGAAGCCGCGCGGGCCGGCGAAGCGATCGCAGTCGGCGGTTGAGATCTCGTCGGCGGAGCTGGTGCTCGGCGGCGTTGGCGGCGCGGTCGCGATCGAGCCGGCACGCGGGGGCACCGTCCCGCCGCCGAGGTCGCCGACGACAGCCACGGCCAAGAAGACCGCCACCAGCAGCATGACCCCGGCGCTGCGGTAGCGCGAGCGCGCGGTCATCCGCGAGCCTCCTGGATAGGCTCGGGGCCGTGTCCGACACGCTCGTCCTCTGCTACCACGCGGTCAGCGACAGCTGGCCCGCTTCGCTCGCTGTCTCCGCCGACCAACTGCGGACCCAGCTCGAGCGGCTCGTCGAGCGCGGATACCGCGGCGTGACCTTCAGCGAGGCGGTCGCCGGCGGCGATTCCGGCCGCACGCTCGCGGTGACCTTCGACGACGCCTATCGGTCGACTTTGCTCGCGCGGCCGATCCTCGCCGAGCTCGGGCTGCCTGGGACGGTCTTCGTGCCGACGGCGCACGTGGGCAGCAGTGAGCCGATGAGCTGGGCCGGAATCGATCAGTGGGTCGGCGGTCCGCACGAGTCGGAGCTGCTCTGCATGGACGCCGCCGATCTGCAGGCGCTCGCCGGCGCAGGTTGGGAGATCGGCGCCCATACGCACAGTCATCCCCATCTGACGACGCTCGACGACACGGCACTCGCGCGAGAGCTGGGCGAATCGCGCGAGCGGGTGGAGCAGCTGATGGGAGCTCCGTGTCGCTCGCTGGCCTATCCGTACGGGGATTTCGACGGGCGCGTCGTGGCCGCCGCGCGGGTCGCCGGCTATGAGGCCGCCTGCACGCTCGATGTCGGCAGTCACGGCGGAGATCCGCTGATCTGGCCCCGCGTCGGCGTCTACCGTGGCGAGCCGGACTGGCGTGTAGCGCTCAAATGCGCTCCACTGGCGCGGCGTGTGTCGCTTGCCAAGCTGCGTCATCCGCTGCAGGCTCGCTGAGGGCCGGAAGGTTGAGAACAACGGCAGGGAAGCCAGCTGAGGCTGGCTCCCCTGCATGAAGCTGTTCGGCGTCGCGCTTAGGCGCCCGACGGGCGGTGCGTCAGACGGCGAAGGCCGAGGCCAAGCGCCAGCAGAATCGCGCCGGCGGCGAGCAGAACGCCGAGGTCAGCGCCGGTGAACGGCAGTGACGCTCCAGCGTCGGTCTCGACCGGCGTTACCGCTGCCGTACCGCTGTCGGTAGGGCCGCTGTCCCCGCTGTCGCCAACTCCGGCGACGACGTTGTTCGGGCCGCCGTAACCCTCGTTGCTCGACTGGGCCATGGCCGCAGTCGGAACGAGCATCGCGACCGCAAGCGCGGCGATCAGCATCTTGTTGATGATCGATCTACTCATGTGGCCAGTGCACTCCTTAGTTTTCTCGACAGGTCGCGGGTGCACTCAGAAATCTCGGTCCGGCTACCCGTTCCCGAAGAGTGCTTGCGTTCAAGCTCTGAACCCTTGATACCACGGAAGTCAGACGGTCGCAAACCGTTTGAAATCCCGCTGTCAATGCGCAGTCTTGAAGCCAGAAACTCCATGATAACCACCCTTCGGTCGGCTACCTGGGCCCGATCCGGCTGTCGACGTCGCGCAGGATCATCTGGTTGAGCCGCTCCGGGGTGACGAAACGGCCTCGGCGCAGCATTCGCTCGACGCGCTTGGCGACGCGATCCTGGGGGCTGAGCGCGCGAGCCCGCGCCACGTAGCGCAGCGCGTCGGGGCGCCGATCCTCGGCCGAGGCGATCGCCCCCAGCGCGAGGTAGGCGAACGGATCGCCTCCCTCGCGGTCGAGTGCCTTGCGGATGTAGACCTTTGCGTCGCCATAGCGGTGGTGATTGGCCTCGATGACGGCGGCCGTCGTGTAGGCGGTGGGGGAGAGCGGATTCAGGTCCGCCGAGCGGTCGAGCAGGTGCAGCGCACCGTTGGGGTCGCTCGCCGCAATCTCGCGCGCATTGCGCAGGTCGCGGTCGGCGAGCCACGGCAGCGTCAGGGCGACCGCTAGCAGGACCGCTCCGATGGCCCCGGCCGCGATCGCGCCGCGGCGCACGCCGGTGGACAGCGGCTTCCAGGCGTTCGCGGGAGCGTCCGCGGCTGCCGCCAGCGCCAGTGCGGCGAATGCCGCACAGCCGAGCGCCGGGAACTCCCAGATCCAGTCGAGCATGCCGTGCCAGACGAAGTAAGCGAAGGTCAGCACGCCGGCAGCCGCGGCGGCCGCTCCCAGCGCGCTGGCGCGCCGGATCGCCGCGAACGCGGCCAGCAGCGCGCCGATCATCGCGCCGAGGAAGATCAGCGCGCCGATCAGCCCGGTCATCGACAGCACGCGCAAGGCCAGGTTGTGCGGGTAGAGCGGGGTCTCGGGCGTGCTGCCGTAGAGCAGGTACTGGCGACCGTAGTTGTCTGAGCCGACGCCGAGCACCGGGTGCTCCTTGAAGTTGCGCCAGGCGACCTCGAAGTAGTCGTAGCGGTAGCTGCCGGCGGAGAGGCCGAAGCGCGAGCCCTCGAAGCGCGGCTCACCCTCACCCTTCTTGAAGTCGGTCCAGAGCCGGTCGGCGACGTCGACCGGGTTGCCCTCGACAGCGACGAAGGCGACCCCGCCGGCGAAGCAGGCGAGCACGAAGGCGGCGATCACCGCCGCGCTGACGTTGCGGGCCGTCTCGGCGCTTGTCTTGATCCCGCGATCGAGCATTCCCCAGCCGATGCCGACGATCACCAGCAGTGCGCTGACCAGTAGCGAGGCGTGTGCGCCGCTGGCGACGTACTCGCTCGGCGGCGTGCGGCCGTTGTAGCCCTGGTAGGCGTCGAGCAGCGGCGCGTACATCGCCGCGGTGCCGGCGCCGATCAGCGCCAGCGTCACGATTGTCCGCGCGCGACCCGGCACGACCACGACGAGCAGGATCGCCATCAGCGGCAGCGCGGCCATCCAGCTGCGGCTCTGGCCGAGGATCGCCAGCGCGACCATCAGATTGGCCGCGCCGAGCAGCAGACCGCGCAGCAGCGGGTGCAGCTCGCGCCGGCCGGCAAGCACGACCGCCGGGAAGAAGGCGGTGAACCAGAGCGCGACGTTGGCGTTCGCGTAGCCGGTCGGCTCGCTCAGCCGCCCCTCGTAGAAGAAGCCGATTGGATCGTCCGAGCCGCTCGCGCGCAGCAGCTCGACGACGCCGATGCCAGCGATGGCGAGCGCATAGGCGGCGAGCAGCAGCGCCGCGACGCGGCCCTTGACCGGCCAGAGCGCGAACAGCGCGAAGACGATCGCGTACATCGCGGTGCGGTTGGCGCCATCCAGGGCGATGCCCTGCTGGTCGGCCCACAGGATCGACAGGTAGCTCCAGGCGGCGTAGGCGGCAAGCAGGCCGATCGCCCAGGCGGCGGCGCGGCGCGGGCTGGGGCGCGGTAGCGCCAGCAGTCCGACCACGAGCAGGGCGAGCAGCGCGAGCGTCGCCGGTAGGAAGGTCGTCTGGCGGAAGCCACCCTCGTCACCCGCGAGGTAGACGAAGAGCGCCAAGCCGAGCACCAGGATCGGCAGCGACGGGTTCTCGTCGAGCACGACGCGCAGCGGCGAGCGGGTCTCGGCCGCTTCGGCAGGTGGGGCGGTCTCGGCCGTGGCGGTCTCCATCGCTCAGGCCTCCAGCCGCTCGATGCCCTCGCGTAGCGCCGTGACGACCCGGTCCTGTTGAGCCTCCGAGAGATGCGGGAAGAGCGGCAGGGTGAGCTCGGCGCGCGCCACCAGCTCACTGCGCTGGAGGCCGGGCGTCGCGGCATCGGCATACGCGCTCAGCTCGTGGACCGCGGGGTAGAGGACGCTCGTCTGGACGCTGCGGTCGGCGAGCATCGACTCGCGCAGTGGATCGCGCTGGTCGGGGTTGTCGAGCATCACTGGCATCACGTAGCAAGAGGAGCGATCGACCTCGTCGTCACGATACGGAACGGTCAGGCCGGGAACGTCGGCGAGCAGCTCGCGGTAGCGGTGGACGAGGCGGCGGCGCTGCGCGACGTCCTCGGCGAGTCCGTTCAGCCGTGCCTCGAGCAGCGCCGCGCGTGGCTCGTCAATCCGGTAGTTGAAGCCGAGGTCGACGACGTCGTAGCCGGTTGAATGGCCGCGGTGGCGGTCCCAGGTGCTCGCGGTCAGTGCGTGTGCGCGCCGCGTGCGCGCCAGCTCGGCGACCGCGTCGTCGTCGGTGGCGAGCAGGCCGCCCTCGCCACACGACAGGACCTTGTTCGAGAAGAAGCTGAAGCAGCCGGCCAGCCCGATCGTCCCGAGCGTCTCGCCCGCGGCCGATTTCGCGTCCGGGGCGTGCGCGGCATCCTCGATCAGGGCGATTCCACGCTCATCGCAGAGCGCGCGTAGACGCTCGACGTCGGTCGAGTAGCCGGCGTAGTGGACCGTGCAGACGGCCTTCGTGCGCGGCGTTATGCGCGCCTCGACATCGGCGGGGTCGAGGCCGAGGTCGCTCGGCGCCAGGACGTCGGCGAAGACCGACTCCGCGCCGCAGTAGCGGACGGCCGCCGCGGACGCGACGAAGGTGATCGCGGGGACAATCACCTCGTCGCCGGGTCCGACTCCGGCAGCCAGGTAGGCGAGATGGAGGGCCGAGGTGCAGCTCGACACGGCGATCGCGTGGCGGACGCCGAGATGCTCGGCGAACGCTCGCTCAAAGGCCTCCGTGCGCGGGCCCATCGTCAGCCAGCCGGAGCGCAGCGTCTCGGCGACTGCGTCGACCTCCTCCTCGCGGAGGCTGATGTCGAACAGCGGGATCAGGTCGTCGGCCATCGGGTGGCCGTCAGGAAGACAGTGACTTGCCGCTGATGTAGAGATCGGTCTTCAGGCTCTCGTACTCGGCGATCGCGCGCTCGTAGTCCTGCGGGCGCCCGATGTCGAGCCAGTAGCCGTCGAAGAGGTAGGAGCCGACCTGCTCGCCGGCGTCGATCAGTCGCAGCACGAGATCGGGCACATCGAGGTTGACGCCCTGCTCGATGAACTCGAGCGCGCGCGGCTCCATCGCGTAGACGCCCATGCTGACGACGTAGGGCACCTCGGGCTTCTCCTCGAAGCCAGTCACGGTCCGGGTGCGGCCGGCCTCGCCGTTGACGTGCAGGACGCCGTAGTCGGTCCGCACCACGCGGCGGTGTGAGGCGATCGTCAGCAGATTGCCGGACTCGCGATGCAGGTCCATCAAGTCTGAGTAGTCGAGCGTCGTGAGCACGTCGCCGTTCATCACCAGGAACGAATCGTCGAGGCGGTCGATGTCAGCCAACGGGCCGACGGTTCCGAGCGGCTCGTTCTCCTCCTGGTAGTCGATGCTGACGCCCCACTTGGAGCCATCGCCCATCACGGCGCGCACGAGGTGAGCGAGATGGCCGACCGCCAGAGTGATGTCGTCGAAGCCGAGATCGCGCAGCTGATGGATGACGACGTCGAGGATCGCGCGATCGCCGATCGGCAGCAGCGGCTTCGGCAGGACGGTCGTGTAAGGCCCAAGGCGGGAGCCTTTGCCACCGGCGAGGATCACGGCACGAGTGCTCATGCTAGGTCTCTCGGCAATAGCTGTCCGAGCTTGAGCGCTGGATGGTGAATGTCTCCCGGCGAGGCCGCCGAACGTATGCTTGAAGCGATGGCACTGAGGATTCTGGCACGGGTTCTGTATTGGCTGGTGGTACTGGCCGTATCGGTCGTGCTCCTGGTACTGCTGGTTTCGTTCTTCGAGTCGCGCGACGAGTCTCAACTCGACGCTGGCACGTCCTTGCTGCTCTCCTTGCGCAGCTCGGCCGGCATCTTTGCGATCTGACGTGCGAACACGATGATTCGCTGGGCGGCGCTGTACAGCGGGTGGCAGGCGCTCAGCACCAACCGCTTGTAGCCAACCGGATCGGTGACCCAGACATCGCTCGGATCGACGAGCTGCGTCTTCTGGACCTTGTAGACGAACTTGCCGTAGGGCATCGACACGACGATCCGGTCGCCGCGCTCGAGCTTGTCGATGTCGTGGAACGGCGCTCCGTGGGTGGTCCGGTGGCCGGCGATCGCGACCGTGCCCTGCTCACCCGGCAGCGGCGTCTCGGGATAGTGGCCCGGACCCTTGCGCAGGCTGTCCGTATCCGTGCCCTCGACGATGTAATACGACTTGTCGAGCGTCGGGAACTCGATCTTGCCGATCGCGTCGCCGCGCAGCGGCTCCTTGCGGACGACTCGCGGCGGCGGGTCTTCGAGCTTGCGCTCCAGCGTCGCCTGCTCGCGGCCGGCCGTGAACGCCGAGATCGGCTCCTGCCAGGCGAACGTCAGGCCGGCGTCGCAGATCAGCAGCAGGCCACTGACGATCATCACGTGGGCGGCGAAGCGCAGTAGGCGGCGCCCCGCGCGGAGGGCGATGTTTGCGGAGCTTCCTGGCATGCTCTGGCCAGTGTACGAATCGGACGGCGCAGGAGGCCCCACTTTGCAGGTGCGGGATGGGGGAGGCCTCGCGGCGCTGCGCGACGAGTGGTCGGCGCTCGCTGAGGCGGGCGGCAACCTGTTCGGGACCTGGGAGTGGGCCGACTGCTGGTGGCGCCACTACGGTGCCGAGCGGCGCGCGATGCCGCTCTCCTGCTTCGACGGCGACGGACGGCTAGTCGCGATCCTGCCGCTGTGCATCGACCGCCGCCGCCCGCTGCGCCTGGCGCGCTTCATCGGCCACGGTGCGGCCGACGAGCTCGGCCCGATCTGCGCGCCGGCCGATCGGGTGGCGGCGCTCGACGCGCTGGGAGCCGCACGTTCGGTCGCTCCCGAGGGCTGGTCGCTGCTGCTCGCCGATCGGCTCGTCGCCGATCACGGCTGGGCGCTGCCACGCGGCGCGCGCGCGCTGCGGCACGAGTCGAGCCCGGTCGTCTCGATCGCCGGACTCGACTGGGACGGCTACTTGGCGACGCGCAGCTCGAACTTTCGCTCACAGGTCCGCCGCAAGGAGCGCAAGCTGCAGCGCGAACACGGGCTCACGTACCGCCTCTGCGACGATCCACAACGGCTCGACGCCGACATGGCGTCGCTGTTCCTGTTGCACGACGAGCGCTGGGGCGACGAGGGGTCGGGCGCCTTTGACAGCCAGCGGCAGGCGTTTCATCGCGATTTCGCGCGCGTGGCGCTCGAGCGCGGCTGGCTGCGGCTCTGGATCGCCGAGGTTGACGGGCGCGCTATCGCCGCCTGGCACGGCTTCCGTTTCGGCGGATCCGAGTGGTATTACCAGTCCGGCCGCGACCCGGAGTGGGAGCGCGCCTCGATCGGCCTCGTGCTGATGGCGCACACGCTGCGCTCGGCGATCGAGGACGGGATGGGCACCTACCGGCTGTTGCGCGGCGGCGAGACTTACAAGGAGCGCTTCGCCACAGGCGACGTCGGGGTCGACTCGGTCGCGGTGCCCGCGAATGGCCTGGGGCGGGGCGCGATCCTGGCGGCGCGCGCCGCGGTCGACCTTCCCGGTCCGCAGCGCCGCGTGGCGCGCCGCCTCGCGTCGGACTAGTTCGCGATCAGTCGCGGCTGGCGATCGCGCGCGCCCTGTCGCGTGCGCGCTTGAGCAGCGGCCGGCCGTGGGCGCGGTAGGCGTAGCGCCCGCGGCCCGCGGGTCCGCGGGCGAAGGCCCTGAAGGCGGTGTGGGAGCGGGCTGTCGTCGAGAACTTGCGCTTCCACTCGGTGTCGTCGCCGAGCAGGTCGTGGGCGTCGAGACCGAGCTCGAAGCAACGCTCGACTATCGAGAGGCGCATCACCAGGCCCGGCGCTAGCTTGCGGAATCGCTCGTCGAACCCCGTCTTCAGCAGGTAGAGCTTGTTGCGATGCAACAGCGTCAGGTCGAAGGCGGCGAGGTCGCCGTCGAGCTCGATGCCCGACAGCCGCAACTCGCCGCGACGGGCGAAGGCGTGCGCGACCTCGCGGTAGAACTGAGCGGTGTCGGGCGACGAGAGGATCGCCGTGCCGTTGCGCGCTTTCCAGCCGCTCCCCTCGACGGCGAAGCCACGGTCGAGCTGGCCGTCGATGTCCTCGGGGATCTCGACGGTCTCGAAGCGCGCCTCGTGGTCGCGGCTCATCTTGCGCCGGAAGCGCTCGATCGGGGCGCCCCAGCGCGGCTTGCTGCCCGCACGCCACTCGTCGAAGTCGCCGTTCGTCTCGACGGCCGGCGAGACGTGGATCGGCTCGGCGAGCTGTGGCATGCCGAGCTGTGTCGCAAGGCGCTCGGCGACTGCCAGCGCGGGGCTAGCGGTCGGCAGCGCGAACAGCTCGAGTCCGCGGCGACCGTCGCCGAAGGCGGCCGCGAGGGTCGCGTCGAGCGCGTCGGCATCGGCGGCGATCGGCCTGCAGACAGGGCTGTGGACGTTGGCCAGCGCGGCGAGGCCGCCCGCAACGGTGTGCAGCGGGAGCACCGCGACGAGCTCGTCGCCGCGCCGCGCCAGGCAGATCTTCAGCTCGCCGGCCCCGAATGCGCGCCACCACGCCAGATACCACTCGTGGCAGTCGAAGGGCATCGAGTCGTCGCCGAGCAACGCGTTCCACTCCTCGGCCAGCGCCGCGAAGCGATCCTCGGTCGTCACCCACTCGATCGTCGCTGGGACCGTCAATGCCCCTCGTCGTCGGCCGCCGCCGGCGGCCGCGACTCCTCGGCCAGCGACGTGATCGCCAGTCCGCCGCGGGCCGCGCCCTCGAGCACGTCGGTCGCCTCCTCGGCCGAGCGCGCGTAGAGCTCGACGAGCATGTGGACGACGATCTGGCCGTCCTCCTCGTGCTTGTGGAAGCGGACGTGGGTGAAGAACTCGCGCGTGCCGTGGTCGCCGAAGGCGGCGAAGGCGAGCGAGTCGGCGGCCTCGGGGCCGGAGCAGCTCTCGACCTGGTCGCCCTCGACGGTGACAGTGCAGGAGGCGACCCACGGCGTGCCGGTGACCATCCGCTCCCAGCGGTCGTCGACCGCCTCGATGCGGCTGATCCGGCGGCCGTCCTCCTCGTAGAAGGCGAGGCTCAGGTGCGGCTGGTCGTGCATGCAGTCGAGGCACTGCACGACCGCCTCTTGGACCTCCTCGACCGGCTCGACGGCCTCGCCGGTGTCGGTGTCGACCTTGAGGATCCCCTCGTAGTGGACCTGCACCTCGAGGTTCTGCGACCAGCAGCGGTAGCAGCGCAGCCAGCTGGAGCGGGTGCCTACGGAATCTGGGGCCGAGCCCTCCATGAGCCCATTATGACCGCATGCCGCGCTAGCGCTTGAGCAGCAGCCAGACGAGCACGATCGCGAAGGCGATCTGACCGATTCCCATCGCCGTGCCGAGGTTCGCGGCGCCGGCTGCCAGGGCGACTGCGGTCGTCACGGCGAAGACGCCGAGCAGGATGGCGGCTTGGACGGGGAGCGTCATCGCGCGGCATCCTCGCCGGTCTGGCGGCGCAGCGCGGCGACGAGCTCCGGCACGTCGTGATCGGGGTCCTGGGTCGCGAGCAGACGCTCGGCCTCGCGACGACCGCCGAGCGCGCGCAGCGCCGACTCGCCGTGCTCGGCGACCAGCTCGCGCAGCGCCGTCAGCCGGCGCGAGCGCAGCCGGCGGGCGGGCAGGTCGACCTCGTCCCCGTGGGCGGCGAGCGCGTCGGCGAGCTCGCCGATCCCGGAGGGGGGAGGCACCGAAGAGACCGCGACGACCGGGATCTCGCGCGATCCGAGCGCCCGCGCCGCCTGGCTGAGATCGCGCCGCGAGCGCAGCGCGACGTCGCCAAGGTCGGCCTTCGTCACGACCAGCACGTCGGGGACCTCCATGATCCCCGCCTTGAGGAACTGCAGCGTGTCGCCGGAGCCGGGCTGGACGACGACGGCGACGGTGTCGCAGACCTCCTCGACATCGGTCTCGGACTGGCCGACGCCGACAGTCTCGACCACGACGACGTCGAAGGCCGCCGCCAGCGCCTGAGCCGCCTCGCGCGTCGGCGCGGCGAGCCCGCCGAGCCGGCCGCCGGCGGCTGTCGAGCGGATCAGGATGCCGTCGTCGCGCGGGTCGTGCTCGATCCGGGCGCGGTCGCCGAGCAGCGAGCCGCCCGAGCGGCGCGACGACGGGTCTACCGCCAGTACCGCGACCGTCTGCCCGCGCCCGCGCCACTCGTGGACCAGCGCGCTCAGCAGCGTCGACTTGCCGGCGCCCGGCGGGCCGGTCAGCCCGATCAGATGCGCCGGCGCCTCGCCGCCGAGTGCGGCGGGGGAGACCTCGCGCAGCAGCGCCGTCGTTTGCTCGCGGCCCTTCGCCGAGCGGTCCTCGATCAGGTTCAGCGCCGCCGGTGCCGCGTCGCGGTCGCGCTCGCGCAGCCGCGCGCCCAGCTGCTGTCCGTCGGCTGCCACGGCGGGCACGCTAGCCGAGCGGGCGGTCTACGCGGTCGCCGTGATGCTGTTGCGCTCCGCCACGAGGTCGACGATGTCGCCCATGATGCGCGACACCTCGAAGTCCTTCGGCGTGTAGACGCGGGCGACGCCAGCGGCCAGCATCTCCTCCTCGTCGACCTTGGGGATGATCCCGCCGACGACGACAGGAACGTCCGCGCCGGCCGCGCGCAGCTCCTCGAGCACCTCGGGGATCAGCTCGCGGTGCGAGCCGGAGAGGATCGACAGGCCGACCACGTGGACGCCCTCCTGGACTGCCGTCTGGGCGATCCGCGACGGCGTCAGGCGAATGCCCTCGTAGACGACGTCCATGCCGGCGTCGCGCGCCCGCACAGCAATCTGCTCGGCGCCGTTGGAGTGACCGTCGAGGCCCGGCTTGCCGACGAGGATCTTGATCCGTCGTCCGAGGCCCTCGGAGACCGCCTCGACGCGGTCGCGCAGCTCGTCGAGCGCCTCGTCGCCGGGAGCGGCGGCGGCGTCGCCGACACCGGTCGGGCCGCGGTACTCGCCGAAGACCTCGCGCAGCGCGAAGGCCCACTCGCCGGTCGTGACGCCCGCCCTGGCCGCCGCCAGGGTGGAGGGCATGATGTTGCACTCGGGGTCGGCCGCGGCCTTGCGCAGCTCCTCGAGCGCGGCCTGCGCGGCAGCGTCGTCGCGCTCGGAGCGCCACTGCTCGATCGCGGCGATCTGGTTCTGCTCGACGGCCGGGTCGACGGTCATGATCCCGCCGTCCTCGCCCTGCTGGAGCGGCGAGGGCTCGGTCGAGGTGAAGACGTTCTGGCCGATCACCTTCTGCTCGCCGCTCTCGATCGCGTTGACGCGCGCGCGGTGCGACTCGACGAGCTGGGTCTTCATGTAGCCGACCGCGGCCACGGCGCCGCCGTGCTCGCCGACGACCGCCATCTCGGCGCGCGCGCCTTCGACCAGCTCGCCGACCAGGCCGTCCATCACCTTCGAGCCCTCGAAGATGTCGGGGTAGTCGAGGATGTCGGTCTCGTGGGCGAGGATCTGCTGCATCCGCAGCGACCACTGCTGGTCCCACGGCCGTGGCAGACCGAGCGCCTCGTTCCAGGCGGGAAGCTGGAGCGCACGGGCGCGGGCGTCGCGGCCGAGCGTTACCGCGAGCGCCTCGAGCACGATCCGGATCACGTTGTTCTCGGGCTGCGCCTCGGTCAGGCCGAGTGAGTTGACCTGAACGCCGTAGCGCATGCGCAGGAACTTCTCGTCGGTGACGCCGTAGCGCTCGCGGCCGATCTCCTCCCAGAGCTGGCCCATCGCGCGCAGCTTCGCGTGCTCCTCGATGAAGCGGATGCCGGCGTTGACGAAGAACGAGATCCGGCCGAAGACGCGCGGAAATGTCTCCTCGGGCACGCGCGGGCGGGCCTCGTCGAGCACCGCGATCGCCGTCGAGAGCGCGTAGGCGATCTCCTGGACCGGCGTCGCGCCCGCCTCCTGCAGGTGGTAGCTGCAGATGTTGATCGGGTTCCACTTTGGGACCTCGTCGACGGTGAAGGCGATCATGTCGGCGATCAGCCGCAGCGACGGCTCGGGCGGGAAGGCGTAGGTCCCGCGCGACAGGAACTCCTTGACGATGTCGTTCTGGGTCGTGCCCTGGAGCAGCTTGCGGTCGACGCCGTTCTCTTCGGCGACCGTCATGTAGAGCGCCAGCAGCCAGGCGGCGGTCGCGTTGATCGTCATCGACGTGTTCATCTCGCCGAGCGGGATGCCGTCGAGCAGCGCGTGCATGTCGCCCTTGTGCGCGACCGACACACCGACCTTGCCGACCTCGCCGCGCGACAGCTCGTGGTCGGGGTCGTAGCCGGTCTGGGTCGGCAGGTCGAAGGCGATCGAGAGGCCGGTCTGGCCCTTCTCGAGGTTGCGCCGGTAGAGGGCGTTGGAGTCCTTGGCCGTGGAGTGGCCGGCGTAGGTGCGCATCACCCACGGGCGATCGCGCTCGGGGAGGCGGTGGGGGGGCTGGTCGCTCATTGCCGAAGATTCTACGGTGGCCCTGGCTTCGCGGCCAATGCGGCCGTTGTTATCGTCATCCGTTCGCCATGGCAAGAGCCATCGACGTCGAACACCTCGGGCGCGACCGCGTCATCTGCGCCTATGAGACGGCTGGCCTGATCGTCGATCCTGGGCCGACGTCGTCGCTCGACACGCTGCTCGACAACCTCGAGGAGGAGCCGCAGGCGCTGCTGCTGACCCACATCCACCTCGATCATGCGGGCGCCGCCGGGGTGATGTGCCGCAAGTTCCCGCAATTGAAGGTCTACGTCCACGAGCGTGGGGCCCGCCATCTCGCCGACCCGTCACGGCTGCTAGCCAGTGCTGAACGGATCTACGGCGACCAGATGGACCACCTGTGGGGCGAGTTCGCCCCCGTTCCTGAGGAGCGGATCGTCGCGCTGCAGGGCGGCGAGCGGATCGAGGGTGGCTTCCAGGTCGAGTACACGCCCGGCCACGCCTCGCACCACGTCAGCTACTTCGACGAGGTGACCGGCGACGCGTTCGTCGGCGACGTATGTGGGGTGCGGATCCCGCCGCACGAGTACGTGATTCCGCCGACTCCGCCACCGGACATCGACGTCGAGGCATGGCTGCGCTCGCTCGACATCGTCGCCAGCCACCAGCCGCGCGCGCTCTGCCTGACCCACTTCGGCCGCTTCGAGAACGTCGGCGAGCACATCGACCGGCTGCGCGAGGAGCTCACGCTGCGCGCCGATAAGGCCCGCACGCTCGACTCCGACGCCTTCGAGGATTGGATCCTCGCCGAGGCCCGTCGCGCCGTCGACGCCGGCTCCGTCGACTCGCTCTTCCAGGCCTCGGTGCCGAGCGACATGTACGACGGCCTGCGCCGCTACTGGGACAAGCGCGCCGAGCGCGAGGCGGAGGCCGCCGCCCGATGAGCGCCACCGTCGAGCTTCCACGTACCACCGGCCCCGGCAGCGGCCTCGGCGGCAACTGGCGCGTGATCGTCCTCAACGACAACCACAACACCTTCGAGGGCGTCGCCAACGCCCTCGCCCGCTACATCCCCGGCATCAACCTCGACAAGGGCCATGCCATCGCCGGCCAGATCCACCGCACCGGCCAGGCCATCGTCTGGACCGGCCACCGCGAGATCGCCGAGCACTACTGGGACCAACTCCGCGACGCCGGTCTCACCATGGCGCCGCTGGAGCAGGACTAGCGTCGCCGACTGCCCGGCAGCGGCTCGTGCGGCAGGCACTTGGCGACGGCGCGCGTCCGCGTAGCGCTCGTCCCGGCGGTGGAGATCACGGCTGTGGCGGCGTGTCGGCCGCTCGCCGGGCAACCGGTGTTGCGCCAGTAGCCGGACGGGCCGGGGGCGGGATCGACCCCCGGGTCGTATTCGCGACCGGCCGGCTTGCGGCCGAGCGTGTAGTGCAGGAATGCTCCATCGGAGTGCGATGTGCTGTGCTCGAAGACCTCCGGCAGCGGAAGGTCGAGGCGGTAGCCCCAGCGCGGATCGTGTCGCAGCCACGCCACGCGTCCGATGGTGACCTCGTCGACGACCAGCGCGCAGCCACCCAGCGCGGCGACGTAGAGTCGCGAGCCGCCCCCGTTGAGGAGTAGCACGTCGGAGCTGCAGAATGCGTTGAACGGCGGGTTCCCGCCGGCCCGCAACCTGCCGACCACCGAGCGCTCCGGGCACTTGGCGGCTGCGGCCCAGCTGGACGGCATCCTCAGTGCGCAGGTCGGGCGTCCGCGAGTCGAGTAGGACAGTTGTCGCGACAGGTAGAGCTCGAGCCGGGTCGGGTGCCGCTCGCGGTCCTGCATCCAGTCGAGCTCGCCCTCGATCGCCGTCGGGCGGGGGGCGGTGAGCGTGCCGGCCCGCTTCGGTGTGACGGAGACGCGTGAACCGAGATCGGTCACCGCCGTTTCGGCGGCTGCTCCGGGAGCGATGGCGGCAACGCTCGCGGCAGCTCCGACGACGCTGATCAGCAGTCGTCGGGCCACCGGGGATCAGTCCTCAGCGAGCCGTCGCCGTCGTAGCTACAGCAGCCGGGTCCAGGAAACCCATGCCGGCGACTGTGTGGAAGGTCGGTAGCAGGGGCACTTGGTAGTAGTTCTGGACGCTCAGGCGAGCTTCGGAGAGCTCGTCGGAGTACCAGTACTGGTCCCAGTGCGCCTTGGTGGGGAAGAAGGCGTGCTGGATGAAGTCGAGCTGGCCCTCCTGGGAGCGGTAGAGGGCCCAGCCGGTGGCGCCGAAGTCGAGGGCGGCCTCGGCGGCTGGGGTCCAGAGCTGCTCGAACTTGTCGCCGCGGAACGGGTTGATCGCCCAGGGGACGACGCAGAGAACGCCCTCTTTGCGGTAGCCGGCGCTCACGCGCCGACCTCCGCCATGATCGCGCCCGGGCCCTCCTCGGTCTTGCCAAGGCCCTCGGACTCGGCCCCGACCAGGATCGAGATCTTGCCGAGGTGTTGGTTGTCGCGCATCTGCTGGTGAGCCTCGGCGACACCGTCGAAGCCGAAGGTCTTCCACAGCACCGGACGGATCTGGCCCGACTCGATCAGCGCGTTGGCCTTCGTGCACTCCCAGGCGTTGGCGAAGTGCGAGCCGATGATCTCCTTCTGCTTCATCCACAGGTAGCGGACGTCGAAGTCGAGGTTGAAGCCCGTCGTGCCGGCACAGATCACGACCTTGCCGAACGGCTTGACCGTCAGCACCGAGGTCGGGAAGGTCGCCTTGCCGACGTGCTCGAACACGATGTTCGGCGCGTCGCCCAGGATCTCCTGAACCGCCTTGCCGAAGCGCCGCGACTCCTTGAAGCGGGCCTTCTCCTCCTCCGGCGTCTCGTTGCCGGTGCGCATCATGCCCTTGAACTCGTTGCGGTCGATCCAGCCGGTCGCGCCGAGCTGCTCCACCAGGGCGCCCTTCTCGGGCGAGGAGACGACACCGACGCACTCGGCGCCGGCGGCGGCGCAGAGCTGGACGGCGAAGACGCCGAGGCCGCCGGCGGCGCCCCAGATCAGCACCTTGTCGCCGGCCTGCAGGTTGCACTGGTCCATCAGCATCCGGTAGGCGGTGAAATAGACGAGGCCGTAGGAGGCGGCCTCCTCCCAGGTGAGG
>CBFGZN010000013.1:0-22226 GCA_965653255.1 uncultured Solirubrobacterales bacterium
CTGGCCGTCGACGATCTCCTTGAACGAGCGGACCGTCTCCTCGATCGGCACGTACTGGCCGGGGGTGCCGGTGAAGGCCTCGGCGACGTGGAACGGCTGCGACAGGAAGCGCTCGACCTTGCGCGCCCGCTGGACGACGACCTTGTCCTCGTCCGAGAGCTCGTCGATGCCGAGGATCGCGATGATGTCCTGGAGCTCCTTGTAGCGCTGCAGGATCTCCTGGACGCGCGTGGCGACCTCGTAGTGCTCCTGACCGACGACGTCCGGCTTGAGGATCGTCGAGGTCGAGTCGAGCGGGTCGACCGCCGGGTAGATGCCCTTCTCCGAGATCGAGCGCGAGAGGACGGTGGTCGCGTTGAGGTGGGCGAACACCGACGCCGGCGCCGGGTCGGTGAGGTCGTCGGCGGGGACGTAGATCGCCTGCACCGAGGTGACCGAGCCCTGGCGGGTCGAGGTGATCCGCTCCTGGAGCTGGCCCATCTCGGTCTCGAGCGTCGGCTGGTAGCCGACCTGCGACGGCATCCGGCCGAGCAGCGCCGAGACCTCGGAGCCCGCCTGAACGAAGCGGAAGATGTTGTCGACGAACAGCAGCACGTCCTGGCCGCCCTGGTCGCGGAAGTACTCCGCCATCGTCAGGCCGGACAGCGCGACGCGCATGCGCGCGCCGGGCGGCTCGTTCATCTGGCCGAAGACGAGCATCGTCTTGTCGATGACGCCCGACTCGGTCATCTCGAGCCAGAGGTCGTTGCCCTCGCGCGAGCGCTCGCCGACGCCACAGAACGCGGACAGGCCGCCGTGCTCCTTGGCGAGGTTGTTGATCAGCTCCTGGATCAGAACGGTCTTGCCGACGCCGGCGCCGCCGAACAGGCCGACCTTGCCGCCCTTGGCGTACGGCGCGAGCAGGTCGACGACCTTGATGCCGGTCTCGAAGATCTCGCGCGTCGGGGTCAGGTTCTCGACGCTCGGAGCGGCGCGGTGAATCGGCCAGCGGTCGTCGGCCTCGACGTCGCCGGCGCCGTCGATCGGCTCGCCGAGCAGGTTGAAGATGCGGCCGAGCGTGCCCTTGCCGACCGGCACCGTGATCGGCGCGCCGGTGTCGCGCACCTCGGTGCCGCGTGAGAGGCCGTCGGTCGCGTCCATCGCCACCGCGCGCACGCGGTCGTCGCCGAGGTGCTGCTGGACCTCGCAGACGAGCGTCGTCGGCTCGCCGCCCTCCTCGACCGGAGGCATCGTGATCTCGAGCGCGTTGTAGATCTCGGGCAGATCCTCGGGGAAGACCGCCTCGATGACGACGCCGGTGATCTCCTCGACCTTGCCGGCCTTAACGCCCTCTCGACTCTGCGTTGCTGTTGCTGCCTCCACTGGGTTCTCCTTGCCTGTCTAAGTCTCTGAAACTCGAAAAATGGTCGTGATCGGCGCTACGTCAGGCCCTCGGCCCCGGCGACGACCTCCATGATCTCCTGCGTGATCTCCGCCTGGCGCTGGCGGTTCATCTCGAGGGTGAGGTCGTCGATCATGTCGCTGGCGTTCTCCTGTGCGTTGCGCATCGCCGTCATGCGCGCGCCGTGCTCAGATGCGGTGGACTCGAGCAGCGCCCGGAAGATGCTGATCTCGATGTAGTCCGGCACCAACCGCTGGAGGATCTCCTCCGGCTCCGGCTCGTAGAGCCAGGAGGTGCTCGCGCTGGCCTCCTCGGCTGCGGCCTCCTCAGCGGTCTCGCCCTCGGTCGAGGTCAGGTCGTCGATCGCCTGCAACGGCAAGAGAACCTCGGTCGTGACCGTCTGGGTCAGCGGCGAGACGTAGCCGTTGTAGATGACCTCGACGCGATCGACCTTGCCGTCGACGTAGGCGGCCGCGATGTCGCCGGCGATGTCACGGGCGTCAGCGAACGCCGGCCGGTCGGTGAAGCCCTCCCACGAGGCCGCCACATCGCGGCCGCGGAAGCGCAGCGAGCCGACGCCGCGACGGCCGGAGGCGTACCAGACGACCTCCTTGCCCTCGTCGGACAGCTCCTGCGCGCGGCGGTTGCCGGCGCGGACGATCTGCGAGTTGAAGGCGCCGGCCAGCCCGCGGTCGCCAGTGACGAGCAGCAATCCGACGCGCTCGACCGTCTCGTGCTCCTCGAGCAGCGGCATGTTCGGGATGTTCTCGACGGCCTCGACGGTACGTCGCGTCATCCGCCGGATCGCGCCCGCGTAGGGCCGCAGCGCCTCGATGCGCTGCTCGGCGCGGCGCAGGCGCGCGGCCGCGACCATCTCCATGGCGCGGGTGATCTTCTGGATGTTCCGCACCGACGAGATGCGGTTCTTGACGTCCTTCTGGGAGGCCATGAGCTAGACGGCGGCTGGCGCCTCTGCCTCCTCGCGCTCCTCGGCGTCCTCAGCGGTGCGACCAGGGGCCTGGCGCTCCTCCTCGGACAGGATGCGGTCGGACTCGCCCTCCTCGAGCGGGTTGCCCTCGGAGTCGAAGTCGGGACCGTAGTCGTCGATCGCCTCGGCGATCGCGTCGCCGAGCTGCGCCTCGATGTCGTCGGACCAGTCGCCCTCGTTGAGCGTCGACATCAGGTCGGCGTTCTCAGCGTGCAGCCGCTGCAGCAGCGTGTCGTGGAACTCCGAGACGCGCTCGGTCTTGATCCGGTCGAGGAAGCCGCCGGTGCCGGAGTAGATCGCGGCGACCTGGTCGGCCGGCTTCCACGGCTTGAGCTCGTTCTGGTTCAGCGTCTCGACGAGTCGCTCACCGCGGGCCAGCGTGGCCTGCGTCGAGGCGTCGAGCTCCGAGCCGAACTGGGCAAACGCCTCGAGCTCGCGGTACTGCGAGAGCTCGATGCGCAGCTTGCCGGCGACCTTCTTCATCGCCTTCGGCTGGGCGTTGCCGCCGACGCGCGAGACCGAGATGCCGACGTTGATCGCCGGTCGGACGCCGGAGCGGAACAGATCGCCCTCGAGGAAGATCTGGCCGTCGGTGATCGAGATCACGTTGGTCGGGATGTAGGCCGAGACGTCGGAGGCCTGGGTCTCGATGATCGGCAGCGCCGTCATCGAGCCGCCACCGAGATCGTCGTTGAGCTTGACCGCACGCTCAAGCAGGCGGGAGTGCAGGTAGAAGACGTCACCCGGGTACGCCTCGCGGCCCGGCGGGCGGCGCAGCAGCAGCGACATCTGCCGGTAGGCGAACGCGTGCTTAGTCAGGTCGTCGTAGATGCAGAGCGCGTGGCCGCCCTTGTAGAGGAAGTACTCGCCCATCGCGGCGCCCGCGTAGGGGGCCATGTACTTGATCGGCGCGGCCTCGTCGGCCGGCGCGGCGACGATGATCGTGTTCTCCATCGCGTTGTGCTCGCGCAGCGTCTCGGCGACCTGGACGACGGTCGAGAGGCGCTGGCCGATCGCGACGTAGATCGAGATGACGCCGTTGTCGCGGTTGTTGATGATCGTGTCGATCGCGATCTGGGTCTTGCCCGTCTGGCGGTCGCCGATGATCAGCTCGCGCTGGCCGCGGCCGATCGCGATCATCGAGTCGATCGCCTTGATGCCGGTCTGCATCGGCTCCTCGACCGGCTGACGCTGGACGACGCCGGGGGCCTTGAACTCCGCCGGGCGGGTCTCAGTCGTGTTGATGTCGCCCTTGCCGTCGAGCGGGTTGCCGAGCGGGTCGACGATCCGGCCGAGCAGCGCCTCGCCAACCGGGATCTCGAGCAGCTTGCCCGTCCGCTTGACGGTGTCGCCCTCCTCGATCTTGTCCCAGTCGCCGAACAACACGGCGCCGACGTTGTCGGACTCGAGGTTCAGCGCGAGGCCAGTGACGTCGTGCGGCAGCTCGAGCATCTCGAGCGACATGCAGTTCTCGAGCCCGTGGACGCGCGCGATGCCGTCGGCGATCGAGAGCACGGTGCCGACCTCGGACAGGTCGCCGCCACCGTCGTCGAGTCCCTCGATGCGGCTCTTCAGGATGCTGGTGATCTCGTCTGGCTTGATCTGCATTGGTCTTGGGGGCCTTTCTAAGCCGCCTTTGCGACTTGCTTTCTAAGTCTCTCGAGCCGGTTGCGCACGCTTGCGTCCAGCACCATGTTGCCTACCTGGAGCACGAGGCCGCCTAAAACATCGGGATCGACCTTGCTCGACAGATCGACGCGCTCGCCGGTCTGCTCCTCAATTCGCTTGCCGATGCCCTCGACCAGCTCGGAGTCAAGCTCCACGGCGCTGGTCACCGAGACCGGCAGCAGCTTGTTCTCGCGCCGCCAGAGGCGGTCGAGCTCGTCACGCATCCGGAACACAACCGGCATCCGGTGGCGCTCCGCGAGCAGCTCGAGGAAGCGGACAAAGTTCGGGTCGGCGTCCTGGACGAGCGTGCCGATGCCGTCCTTCTTCTCCTGCGAGGAGAAGTACGGCGAGAAGAAGAACACCTGCAGGTCACGGCTGTCGCCGAGCGCGTCGGCGAACTGCCCGAGCTCGTCGTGCACGCGGTCGAGGACGCCCTGCTCCTTGGCGACCTCGAACAGCGCGCGGCTGTAGACCTCAGCGATCTCCTCCATGGCTTAGGAGCGTCCCTCCGAACCTGCCAGCGCGGTGAAGTCGACCTCGCCGAGCGCCTCCTCGATCAGGCGGCGGTGGTCGTCGCCGTCGAGTGACTTGCGCGTCACCTTCTCGGTTGCGATCACGGTCAGGTCGGCGACCTCCTTACGGATGTCGTCGAGCGCGAGCTGCTTGGCGGCCTCGATCTCCTTGAGCGTCGCGGCACTCTGCTCCTCGCGGAACTCCTTCGCCGCCACCTTCGCCTCCTCCAGCGTCGTGTCGGCCGCCTTGCGCGACCGCGCGACGATGTCCTCGGCCTGCTCACGCGCCTCCTTCAGGCGCGCCCGGTACTCCTCGAGCAGCTCCTCTGCCTCCTCCTTGGTGCGGACGGCGGCGTTGAGCGACTCGTCGATCGTCGCGGCACGCTTGTCGAGCGCGTCGCCGATCGCCGGGAAGGCGAACTTCTTCAGGATCAGCATCGAGACGCCGAACGCGATCAGCGTCCAGAGCATCAGCCCGACGTTGGGCGATACCAGGAAGCTGCCGCCCTCCTCCTCGGCAGCACCGTGCTCGGCGGCCGCGAGGACGAACGTCGCGATGTCTGTAAAGGCGTCCACGATCGCCGGCCTAGAGGAAGAAGGCGATCAGGCCGAAGATGAAGGTGTAGAAGGCGACCGCCTCGGTCAGCGCGAAGCCGAGCCAGCGAATCGACTGCAGCTCGTCCTTCATCTCGGGCTGGCGAGCGACCGACTCGATCTCCTTGCCGAAGATGAAGCCGATGCCGATGCCGGCGCCGATCGATCCGAGCCCGGCGCCGACGCCGAGCGCGATCGCCTTGCCGGCGTCCGTGATGGCCTGAGCGTCAGCCGACTGGGCGAGTGGGAGCAGCAAGTCCACTTGTCCTCCTTAGTGGTGGTCGGCGGTTGCGTCGCCGAGGTAGATGGATGAAAGGATCGCGAAGATGAAAGCCTGAAGCGTGGCGACCAGGCCGATCTCGAACAGGAAGAACGGGATCGCCATGCCAAGGGTGAAGATGCCTAGCGCCGAGATCCCGAGCAGGACCACGAGGCCGCCTGCCATGAACAGGATCAGCAGGTGGCCGGCGAGGATGTTGGCGAACAGTCGTACCGACAGCGAGATGATCCGGACGAGGTCCGAGATCACCTCGATCACGAACAGCGGGATCGCGCCGACACCGCCGATGCCGGGCGGCACGAAGCTCTTCATGAAGCCGACGAAGCCCTTCACGCGGATGCCCTCGACGTGGTACGCGACCCAGACGACAAGCGTCAGCGCCAGCGGGATCGAGAGGTTCGCGGTCGCCGCGTAGATCGCCAGCGACGGGACCTCGAAGCCGAAGACGTCGACCGGGTGCTCGTTGTTCGTCGGCAACGGTAGGTAGCCGAGCATGTTCGAGAACCAGATGAAGAAGAAGAGCGTCGCGATGAAGGCGAACCACTTGGAGGCCATCGGCTGGCTCATGTTCTGGCCGGTGATGTTCTTGCGCGTCATGTCGTAGGCGACCTCGACGGCCGTCTGAACGCGGTTCGGGCGGTCCTTCATGCGGCGCGCGATAAAGATCATCGAGCCGGTCGTCGCGATCGCCGCGAGGAAGAGGTAGAAGACGGCCTTGTTGATGCTCATGTCGAGCCCGCCGATGTGGATCTCGATCCACGGGTTGAGGCGGAACTCCTCCTGCGGCTGGAAGGCGTCGTTGCGGCCGTCGCTGCCGAACAGGACGCCGAGCAGGATCGCCAGCCCGAACCAGATGCCGAGCGCGATCAGGACCTTGCTGCGCGTCTTCATCGCTGTGCTCCGGTCGGGGGCGCGCTGGTCACCTGGATGCCGAGCGCGATGCTGAACAGGACCGCCGCGAGCAGCGCCGCCGGCAGGCCGGCGTCACGGTCGACGATGCCCACCACCGCGACCGCCGAGGTCACGAGCGCAAGCCGGACCATCATCGAAAGCGAGATCGCCTTCATCACCGCGCTCCGATCGCCGGTCGCAATCGCACGTCGCTTGACGGTCGCGACGATCCAGCGCTGGGCAACCCAGACCACCGCCACAACTGCCCAGCCGATCAGCGGCAGTCCCGCGATCAGGAAAAGGGGTAGGGCCAGCGCCAGCACCAGCAGGTCCAGGGAGCGGAGCAGGGTGAGGAGAAAACCAGTCTCTCCCGACCCCTCGGGGGTTGCGACTGCATGAGCGGTCAAGGGGCGAGCGACTCTATAGGAAAGGCTTGTTAAAGCGCTTTGTGGCGAAAATCACACTTTGTGCGGACTTGTTACACGACGCGCAGAATGGCGTCGACCACGCGCTCGTCGAACTGGCGGCCGGCGCCGCGCCGCAGCTCCTCGGCGGCGGCAACGGGATCGAGCGGCGGCCGGTAGGGCCGGTCGGCGGTCATCGCCTCGTATGCATCCGCTACGGCGAGGATCGACGCCTCGAGCGGAACCTCGCCAGCAGCGAGCCCCTCGGGGTAGCCCTTGCCGTCCGGGCGCTCGTGGTGCGCGGCGATCCAATCGCCGATATCGCCGAACTCGGTCGTGTCGAGCATCCGCGCCCCGACGGCCGGATGCGAGTGCATCCACCCCCACTCCTCGTCGGTCAGCGGACCGCTCTTGGAGAGCAACTCGTCGGGTACGCCGACACGGCCGACGTCATGCAGGATGCCGGCGATCCGGACGCGCTCGACGGCATCGGGTGGAAGTCCGAGCTCGCGGGCGATCAACTCGGCGTAACGGCCGACACGCTGGCTGTGCGTGGCGCTGCCGGAGTCGCGCACGTCGAGCGCCTCGGCGAGGCTGAGCAGCGTTGCGAGCTCGACGTGTGAGTCCTCGCGGCCGCGCGGCGCACGCGCCAGGATTCCCGGCACCTCGGCGCTCGAGATCACCGCCCGGTTGCGACCGAGTCGCTTGGCGGCGTAGAGCGCCTGGTCTGCGGCCTGCAGGAGCGCCTCGCCGGTCTGCCCGTGGATCGGGAAGCTGACGATGCCGAAGCTGGCGGTCAGCTGACCCGCTCCGGCCGGCTCGAAGGTGCCCTCGATCTCCAAGCGCAACCGCTCGGCGAGCACATAGGCGCCGTGCTCGTCGGTGTCCGGCGCCAGCACCGCGAACTCCTCGCCGCCGATCCGCGCCGCGATGTCCCAGCTGCGCTTGGTGGAGCGGATCGTCGCTCCGACACGCCGCAGGACAGCGTCGCCAGCCGCATGGCCGAAACGGTCGTTGATGTCCTTGAACTGGTCGAGGTCGCCGACGATCACGCTCAAGCCGCGATCGGAGCGCCGGGCACGCTCGAGCTCGACCTCGAACGTCTCGTCGAAGCCGCGCCGGTTGAGCAGGCCGGTCAGCGGGTCGCTGCGCGCGGCGTCGGTCAGGTTCGAGATCAGGCCGGTCAGGCGGTCGCGGATGACCGCCACGACCACGCCGGCGACGGTGAGCGTTCCGATCGTCGCGAGCCACGAGTCGATCGGAGTCCAGTCGAGATCGCGCAGCCCCAGCTCGACACCGAACATCGCGCCGATCACGGCGGTGTGGACGAGCGCCGCCGGCAGCGAGAAGAAGTAGTAGGCGAAGATCGTCACCCAGAGGTAAGGCAGCGGCCCGTACGGCGAGTGGTCGCCCCAGGCGTAGATGCCGAGCGTCGCGAGCGCCGACGCGCAGACGACACCGACGTGAAAGCCCCAGAGCGGGATCCGGTCGAAGCCGACGAACGCGAGCGCCGCCAGCACGGCGCAACCGGCCGCGACGGCGATCACGGCCGTCGAATCGAGCTCCGGTCCCTGCGGCGGAGTCAACGCAAGCAGCGCGACGAGCACACCGGCGCTGGAGAGCCAGAAGGCGGCGCGCGCCATCGCCGCCCGGCTGCCTGGGACGGTGGCTCCTGCGTCGATCGATGTCTTCAAGCCGAGGCGCTCGCGAAGGGGCAAATCCATGTCCTGCTCTGTTCTCCCGCAGCGCCCTGCCCCATGGCGGGCCGGCTGCCCGCGGGGCGTTTTGCAAGTCCTCGCCCAATATAGGTCCGCCTGCCGATATGCGCCAATACTGCTTGGCGCGTGTGGTTCAGTCGCGATATCCAGCTCTCCGCACGGCCACGCGGCTTTCATCTGATCACCACGGAGCTGCTCGACGCGCTACCCGAGCTGAGCCAGCTGGCGGTTGGTCTGCTGCACGTCCAGATCCTCCACACCTCAGCGTCGCTGACGCTCAACGAGAACGCGAGCCCCGACGTCCGTAGCGACTTCGAGTCCTGGTTCAACCGCGCCGTCCCGGAGGACGCTCCCTACTGGCGCCACACGCTCGAGGGCTTCGACGACATGCCGGCTCACATCAAGGCATCGCTGCTCGGTCCCTCGCTCACGCTCCCGGTCCGCGACGGACGCCCGGTGCTCGGAACCTGGCAGGGCGTCTACCTCTGCGAGCACCGCGACCACGGCGGACCGCGCTCGCTCGTCCTGACCCTCTGGGGCGAGTAGACGCATTTCAACTCTGGCGATCGGTAGCCAGCTATGCGAACATATGTTCGTATGCGTTGGGATCGGCTCAGCTTGGAGGACGAGGCCACACGGCAGCTACCCGGCTACCGCGAGCCAGCAGCCGTCCGCACCTTCGACGCCCCAGAGGCGATGGACATCCGCTTCTACGAGGTCCATTCGAAGTCCGTCCTGAACAAGGTCCCGAAGGCATCCAGGATGCCCTTCCGCTGGACCGTCAATCCCTACCGCGGCTGCACCCATGCCTGCCTCTACTGCCTAGACGGCAGGACGGAGATTTTGCTCGCCGACGGAGGCTTGAAACCACTCGCCGACATCCGTCCAGGCGATCGGATCATCGGGACGAAGCTGAGCGGCACCGACCGCCGCTACGTCGTCACCAACGTGCTCGACCACTGGCAGACGCTGAAGCCCGCCTACCGAGTAACACTGGCGGACGGCACCAGCCTCGTCGCTAGCGCTGATCACCGTTTCCTGGCGCGGGGCGGCTGGCGGCAAGTGACCGGGAAAGAGCCCGGCGGTCCGCGGCGCCGCCTGAGCGCAAGCGACCAGCTGCTCGGTCCCGGCCCGGGTGGCGCACCAGGAGCCGACGAGTCAGTGGGCACGATTCGCGGCCTCTGGGTTGACGCCGTAGAGACCCTTGACGAGGAGCGCGTGCTGTTCGACATCACGACCGGAACGGGGGACTTCATAGCCAACGGCGTCGTCAGCCACAACTGCTTCGCCCGGCCAACGCACAAGTACCTCGACCTTTCGCCGGGGCGCGACTTCGAGCGCGAGATCGTCGTGAAGGTCAACGCACCCGAGGCGCTGCGTGCGCAGCTGGCGCGGCCGTCATGGACACGCGAGCACGTGGCGCTGGGGACGAACACCGACCCCTACCAGTGGGTCGAGGGGCGCTACCGGCTGATGCCTGGAATCTGGGAGGCGCTACGTGACAGCGGGACTCCCTGCTCGGTGTTGACGAAGTCTCCGCTGCTGCTGCGTGACGTCGAGCTGCTGAAGGAGCTCGCCGATCGAGTCGGCTTCACGGCGAGCCTGTCGGTGCCGACGCTCGACGAGCGCGCCTGGCGAGCGAGCGAGCCGCATACCCCCCACCCGCGCGCCCGGCTCGAGGCGGTCGCGGAGCTCAACCGCGCCGGCGTGCCGACGGGCGTCCTGATCGCCCCGCTGATGCCAGGGATCAACGACGCGCCCGAGCAGGTCGAGCGCATCCTCGAGCTGGCCGGCGAAGCGGGCGCGATCAGCGTCGGCGGCATCTGCCTCCACCTGCGTGGCGAGGTGCGGGGCATCTTCCTCGACTGGCTACGCGGCTACCGCCCGGACCTCCTGCCGCGTTACGAGGAGCTCTACGCCGGTCGCGCCTACGCGCCGAAGGCGGAGCGCGAGCGGATCGCACGACTCGCGCGAGCGCCCGGAAGGGGCAACTGGCGAAAGGCATTCCGCGGCGGCCGCCCCACCCCACCACCGCAAGCGCCGGCACCGCCCGAACAGCCGTCGCTCTTCTAGCGACCGCGTTAGCGGTTCACCGCGTCGAACTCGCCGGTCTCGACCTCGCGCTCGATCTCGTGCTCGATCTCGCTCTCGCTGAGCGTCGCGTCACGGCGCAGTTGACGCTCGCGAAAGCGACGGAACTTGAGGATCTCGAGCACGAAGACGAGGTAGACGCTGGCGGCGATGGCGATCGCGCCGAAGACGGCCAGCAGCGCGACCCAACCGGCATTGAAGCTGCCGTCGTCGTCGGAGTAGGGGATGAAGCGCATCGCCAGCGCGAGCGCCGCGAGCGAGATGGTCCACGCGTAGAGGTAGAGCACGGTCCGCCGCTGCGAGAAGCCGATCGCCGCGAAGCGATGGTGGAAGTGCCAGGTGTCGGCCGAGTAGACGGGCCGGCGGTACTTGATCCGCTTCGCGACGACGAACGTCGCGTCCGCGGCGGGGACGGCCAGGATCACCAGCGGGAAGAACAGCGCGACGACGGCCGCCGTCTTCAAGACGCCCTGGATCGCGACGCAGGCGAGCAGCAGGCCGAGCAGGTTGGAGCCCGAGTCGCCCATGAAGACCGACGCCGGGTGGAAGTTGTGGCGCAGGAAGCCGATTGCCGCGCCGGCGGTCGCCGCGGCCAGGATCGCTGGGTCGACGCGGTCGAGCGAGAGCGCGATCACCGCGAACGTCGCCGCCGCGATCGTGCAGACGCCGGCGGCGAGCCCGTCGACGCCGTCGGTGAAGTTGACGACGTTCATCACCGCCACGATCCCGACCAGCGTCAGCGGATAGCCCCAGGCGCCGAGGTCGAGCGGGTCGACGAACGGCAGCGTGATGTTCTCGACGCGCACGTCGCATGCGACCGGAATCGCCGCCGCGGCGAACTGGCCGAGCAGCTTGACGACCGGGTTCAGCCCGCCCGGCTTGGCGTCGTCGACCGCGCCGACGAAGGCGATCGCCACCGCACCGGCCAGGATGCCACGCATCTCCTGCGTGCCCGGCAGGAACAGCACCCCGGCCAGCAGCACCCCCGCGAGGATCGCCAAGCCGCCGAGCCGCGGCATCGGCGAGTCGTGCAGGTCACGCTCGCGCGGCAACGCGACCGCACCCACCCGCCTGGCCAGCCGCGCGGTCTGCGGCGTCAGCAGCAGCGCCACCGCCGCCGCGACGAGGAACGCCCAGAGCGCGTCGAGGTCGTTCATCTGAGCGGCAGCCTACTGGCGGCCGGGGTCAGGCTTGCGGCAACACCCAGAACGCAATCACCGCATACTGCAGCGCCGCGGCGACGATCACGAGCGCGTGGAATACCTCGTGGTAGCCGAAGACGGTCGGCAGCGGATCCGGGCGGCGCAGCGCATAGGTCACCGCACCGAGCGTGTAGAGGATGCCGCCGGTGGCGACGAGGATCGACGCGGTGACGCCGACCTGGCCGATCAGGTCCGGTGTCACGGCGACGGCGACCCAGCCGAGCCCGACGTAGATGACCGCGGCGAGCCACTTCGGGGCGTCGATCCAGAGCAGCTTCAGCAGGATGCCCCCGACGGCTCCGCTCCAGATCACGGCCAGCACCACGTCGGCCAGCGAGCCGTGCAGAACGAGCAGCGCGAAGGGCGTGTAGGTGCCGGCGATCAGCAGGAAGATCGCCGAGTGGTCGAGCCGCCGCATCCAGCGTCGGGCGGCGTCGGTGCGCCAGGTGACGCGGTGATACAGCGCGCTCGTTCCGAACAGGAGCGTGACGCAGGCGGCGTAGATCGCTGCGGCGAGCGTGGCCTCGCCAGACGGCGCCGTGATGACGAGCGGAATGCCGAGCGCGAGCGAGATGAAGAAAGCCCACTGGTGGGACACCCCGCGCAACCGCGGCCGATTGCGGATCGCCTGCTCGATGTCCCGCTTGGCCTGCTCGAGATCGAGCCTGGGTGCCGCCTCCGTCATGCCTAGGAGACTAGACCGCGGCTGCGGACTTCGCTAGCTCTGGGTAGAGCGGGTAGCGCTCGGCGAGCGCACGGGTGCGCTCCGACAGCTCGGTGCGGACGGCATCGGAGAAGTCGCCGGTCAGCGCTGTGGCGACGATCTTGCCGATCTCGTGGAAGTCCTCGACCTGGAGGCCGCGGGTCGCGAGCGCCGGCGTGCCGATCCGCAGGCCCGACGAGACCGCCGGTGGACGTGGGTCGTTCGGCACGCTGTTGCGGTTGACGGTGATGCCGATCGCGTGCAGCCGGTCCTCGCCCTGCTGGCCGTCGAGCTCCGAGTCGCGCAGATCGACGAGCACGAGGTGGACGTCGGTGCCTCCGGTGAGGACGTCGACGCCGGCGCCGGTCAGCTCCTCGGCGATCGCCGCCGCGCCCGCGCGCGTGCGGCGCTGGCGCTCGCGGAACAGCTCCGACTGCGCGACCTTCATCGCGACCGCCTTGGCCGCCACGACGTGCATCAGCGGACCGCCCTGCTGGCCGGGGAACACCGCCGAGTCGATCTTCTTGGCGTGCTCCTCCTTGGCGAGAATCATTCCCGAGCGCGGACCGCCGAGTGTCTTGTGGACGGTCGTCGTGACGACGTCGGCGTGCGGCACCGGGCTGGGGTGCTCGCCCGCCGCGACCAGACCGGCGAAGTGGGCCATGTCGACCATCAGGTAGGCGCCAATCGAGTCGGCGATCTCGCGGAAGCGCGCGAAGTCGAGCTGGCGCGGATAGGCCGACCAGCCGGCGAGGATCAGCTTCGGGCGGAACTCCTGGGCGAGCCGCTCGAGCACGTCCATGTCGACGCGCGAGTCCTTGTCCGAGACGCCGTAGGCGACGATGTCGTAGAGCCGGCCGGAGAAGTTGATCTTCATCCCGTGGGTCAGGTGGCCGCCGTGGTCGAGCTTCATCCCGAGGATCCGGTCGCCGGCCTGCAGCAGCGCGTGAAAGGCGGCGGCGTTGGCTTGCGCGCCGGCATGCGGCTGGACGTTGACGTGCTCGGCCCCGAACAGCTCCTTCGCACGAGCGATCGCGAGCTCCTCCGCGACGTCGACGTATTCGCAGCCGCCGTAGTAGCGCTTGCCCGGATAGCCCTCGGCGTACTTGTTGGTCAGCACCGAGCCCTGGCAGTCGAGCACCGCCTGCGGAACGAAGTTCTCGGAGGCGATCATCTCGAGCGTCGTCTCCTGGCGGCGAAGCTCGTCCTCTAGCACCTGGGCGATCTCGGGATCGACCTCGGAGACGGGCTTGGCGAAGTAGTCGGGGCTCAGATCGGTCACGCCGGCCACGGTACCAGCGGCGTCTCGCCGGCCACCGCCAGCAGGCCCCGATTTCCGCTCTGAGCGGCCTTCAATCGACAGATTGGAACTTTTGCCGGCCCATGGTGGGGTTAATCATCCAAACGTTCCGCGAGTGCGCTCTTGGAGACCGCGCCCTCACGCAGGATCTCGTACTCGCCGCCGTCCTCGAAGCGAGTCAGGTCGACCACCGTCGAGGCAATCCCAGGCAGCTCGCCACCGTCGAGCACGACGTCAACCGCACGGCGGATCTCAACCGGGACGTCGTCCAGTCGCCTGGGATCGGCGCCGCCATGGAGGTTGGCGCTCGTCTGCAGCACGGGACGCCCAGTCTGGGCAAGCGGCGCCAGGCGCCCGTCGAGCGCTGGCACACGCACCCCGAGCCGTTGGGGGTCGCCGTCGGCGCAGGCGCTCGGAAAACGCCGCGCGGGATTGGCGACGATCAGCGTGAATGGCCCAGGAAGCAGCGACTCGAACGCCGCGCGTGTCCGCCGCCCAAGCTCCGGCAGTCCAGCCAGCGCAGCGTGGATCGAGAAGAACATCACCGCGCTGGGCATCGGAGGCCTCCTCTTGAGGGCGTAGAGGCGGCGCACGCCCCATTCGGACTCAGGATCCGTCGCCAGTCCGTAGACGGTGTCGGAGGGAAAGATCCCCACCCCGCCGGAATCGATGCACGCTCCGAACGTCTCGACGGCTGCAGAGTCGAGCGGCATCCACGGCGGATCTTCGCCCGTGGGCGCGCGGCGCCAACTCATCGGACGGCCCCGGTGGTCATGCGCTCGTGGCCAGCGAGGTCGCGGCGGGTCTCCGAGCCGTCCAGCAGCTCCCGCACGGACGGCCCCTGCTCGGAGCCGTGCTCGAGTGCCAAGCGTGTCCCGCTCGGCGCCCGCGCGACGAGCGCGCGGATCGCGTCGAGCCCGTCCACGCCGGAGATCAGCGCACCGCGCGGCTCATATCGAGTTATCTCGGGCGCCAGGCTACGCCACTCGTCTTCGCGCACATACGGAAGATTGGCGAGCACAAGGTCGTAGTCGCCGGACGGCAGTCCATCAGCGATGGCCGAAGCCAACGGCAGGTCGAGGCGCGCGGCGTTGGCCCGCGCGACGGCAACCGCGTCGGGCGAGATGTCCGATGCGGTCACGCGCAGGTCGGGCCGCTCGTCGAGCAGCGCAAGTGCGACCGCTCCGCTGCCCGTCCCGACCTCGTGGACCGCAGCGCCCCGCGGCAGCTCGAGCGCGACCTCCACCAACAGCTCGGTCTCGGGTCGCGGAATCAGCACCCGAGGGTCGACGGCCACCTCGATCAACCGGAAGCCGCGGCGGCCGAGGATGTAGGCGACCGGCTCGCGCGCCACCCGGCGACGGATCCGCTGGCCGATCTCATGCGCTGCGGCGGGCGGTACCGACCGGCCGGGGTCCGCGACCAACGTGCCGCGATCGACATCCAGCGCATCGGCGATCAGAACCTCGGCGTCGAGCCGTGGCGTGTCGCAACCGGCGGCGGACAGCGCGTCGACGGCCGCGCCGACCGCGCCGCGCGCCGTCATCGACGCCACCGGCATCAGCTCTCGACGAGCGAGCTGGCCTCGAGCCGCCGGCGCTTCTCCTCGGCCTCGAGCGCCGCGGTGAAGTCGTCGAGCTCGCCGGAAAGGATCCGCTGGACCTCTCCCTTGGTCAGCTTGACGCGGTGGTCGGTGACGCGGTCCTGCGGGAAGTTGTAGGTGCGGATCTTCTCGGAGCGCTCGCCGGTGCCGACCTGCGAGCGGCGGCTCTCGGCGAGCTCGGCCTGCTGAGCGGCCAGCTCGCGCTCGTAGAGGCGCGCGCGCAACACGCGCATCGCCCGCTCGCGGTTCTGCAGTTGCGACTTCTCGTCCTGCATCGACACCACGACGCCGGTCGGCTTGTGAGTGATCCGCACGGCGGAGTCGGTCGTGTTGACCGACTGCCCGCCGGGACCCGACGAGCGGTAAACGTCGATCTGGAGGTCGCCCTGGTCGATCTGCACCTCGACGTCCTCGACCTCGGGCAGCACGGCGACGGTCGCGGTGGAGGTATGGATGCGGCCCTGGGACTCAGTCTCCGGCACGCGCTGGACGCGGTGGGTGCCGCCCTCGTGCTTGAAGACGCTGTAGGCGCCCTGGCCCTTGATCGCAAAGGTGTAGTCGCCGTCGGCGACGTTCATCGTCTCCGGCGTGAAGCCGAGCCGCTCGGCGTATCGGGTCAGCATCCGGTAGAGGTCGCCAGCGAACAGCCCGGCCTCCTCACCGCCGGTTCCGCCGCGGACCTCGACGATCACGTTCTTGTCGTCGTTGGGGTCCGGCTCGACCATCGCCAGCCGGATCTCCTCGTCGAGCGCACCTAGCCGCTCCTCCGCCGCCTCGAGCATCGCGCGGATCTCCGGGTCCTCGCCGTCCTCGGAGAGCATCTCGCGCGCGCCAGCGGCATCCGACGAAGCCGTCCGCCACTCCTTCGCCAGCTCAGCCGCCGGCTCGAGCGCGCTGTACGCACGCCCCACCTCGGCATAGCGCTCCCGATCCCCGATCACCTCGGGGTCTGACATCTGCTCCGAGAGCTCCGCAAAGCGGCTCTCGATCTGCTCGACCAACTTGTCAACCACGAGAGGAAGGGTACGACGTCGCTACGCCCCCACCTCCATGACGGCGCGCTCGGCCTCCGTCACCTCGGCCGGATTCTCGAACTGGAGGACGGCCTCGAGGGCGGCGATCGCGACGGCGAGCTGGCTGAGGTCGGGCTCGCGCGTGGTCAGCAGCTGGAGCTTGAGACCGGGCCACATCAGGATCCGCGCCCAGCGCTTGGTGCGGTTGCGACCAAACCACTTGATCACCTCGAAGGCGAGGCCGGCGACGATCGGGATGCCGACGACACGCGAGATCAGCAGCCACTGCCAGTCGAGCTTGCCGAGCGGCGCGAAGACGAAGATGGCGACGATCATCACGATCAGCAGGAAGCTCGTTCCGCAGCGCGGGTGCAGGCGCGAGAAGCGCTGCGCGTTCTCGGGCGTCAAGTCGAGCCCGGCCTCGTAACAGGAGATCGTCTTGTGCTCGGCGCCGTGGTACTGGAACACACGCTGGAGATCGCGCATCCGCGAGATCAGCCACAGGTAGAGCAGGAAGATCGAGATCCGAACGAGCTTCTCGATCACGACGAAGACGAACGAGTTCGGGATCGAGTCCTTGAAGACGTTCGTCGCGAACGCCGGCAACAGGAAGAACAGGCCGACCGCGAACAGCAGCGCGAAGGCGATCGTGCCGGCCCACGCGGCGCCGCCGATCTCCTGGTTCTCGCCTTGCTCGTCGGGTGGCAGCTGGGCGTTGGCGGAGATGCCGAGCGCCTGGAAGCCGATCTTCAGCGACTCGTAGAGCGCGACCATTCCGCGCAGCACCGGCAGCCGCGCCCAGCGGTGCGTCTTGGCGTAGGAGACGAGCGGCTCGGTGACCACCTCGATCTCCCCCGCGGCGCCCTCGGTCGCGTTCAGGCCGCCGGTCTCGAGCTGCTCAGCGGTCGGCTTGCGGACTGCGACCGCCCAAGTCGAGACGCCGCGCATCATCACGCCCTCGAGCACCGCCTGGCCCCCCACGGGTAGGTCGCGCGGCGCCTCCAGCTGTCCGTTCCCGCTCACCCGGAGGATCGTAACCGGCGCCGCAAGCCGCCTACTTGGGCCGAAGCGGCTCGAGCTCGGCACATGGCGTCCTCACGAAGTTGTCGCGCTCGCTGAGCTCGGGGATCAGGTTGTCCGGATCGAGCTGTGCGACAGTCTCCCCGCGACAGACTGGACCGATGAAGCCGATCGATCGCCGTTGCCCCGGTTTCAGGCGGCCGATCTTGCGGGTGTCTACCTCAGCGCCGTCGACAGACAGGCGCAGGAGGATGTTGTTGACCGTGACTTTGCCGGTGTTGTGGACACGTACGGCATAGCGCGAGGTCTCGGACGTCGGCCCGGCGCCGACCTTGATCGAGTCGCGGATCCGTGGGTTTGGCAGCTTTCCAGGCTGGCGGCAGATCGGCGACTCCGCCATCTCGTGCTTGAGCTCCTTGCCCGCGGCGTCGTACCAGCGAAAGATGATCCCTACGCGGTAGGCAGAGCCCTTCTTGAGGTTGACCACCCGCTGGCGGTACGCAAAGCGTGTAATTCCCGGCCGCGCTTCACGCGGCCGGTTGATGCCGGGGGCCGCGATCCCGAGCCAAGACCCGATCCCCACCTTCTCGTAGAGGTTGAAGCGCATCACCATCCGCGTGGCGCCTTCGACCTGCGTCATCTCACCGCGGAAGACGGCAAGGCGGTCCTTCGCCTGCTTACCGCGCTTGCACTCGACTAGCTGGGCCGAGCCGTTAGCGGCGGCCGTGGCTGCACGGCCCCCATCGGGCACGACGACCAGCGCCAGCGTCAGGATGGCGAGCGCGGTGACAGCGAACGAGGCGTGACGGCTCATCGGCTCAGGAACAGCCAGCCCGCCGATGAGTTGCGGTCGAGCCTGTGCTCAGGCTGCGCCGGCACGGCCGCGCGCCTGACGGCGACGGAAGCGCTCGACGCGACCACCGGTGTCGATCAGCTTCTGCTTGCCCGTGTAGAACGGGTGGCAGTTCGAGCAGACCTCGACGTTGAGGTCGGCCTTGGTCGATCGAGTCGTGAACTCGTTGCCGCAGGTGCAGCGAACGTGGGCCTCGGCGTAGTGGGGATGAGTATCGGTCTTCATGAGCGACGAACCAGTCTAGCGAGGTGCGGTTCCCGCGCGTCTACCGGCGAACCAGTCGCGCATCCGCACCCACCAGGTTCGCGGCCGCCCGAAGCGCGCCGGCGGCGGCTGCTTGGCGCGAACGAGCGCGATCCAGTCGTCGAGCGGCAGATCGCCGTCGATCAAGCGCGCAAGGGCCGAGGTCACAGGCGCATCGAGCCCGGCACGCTCGATCGCTCGCGCCAACAGTCGCACCGTCTCGAGCGCCTCGACCGCCTGTCCGAGCCGCGCCGGAATCTCCGCGCTTGGAGTCCCGGCGGCGAGCAGCTCACCGGCGCTGCGATTACGCGATGTCGGTGCGAGCGTCGTCGCGACGAGATCGCCGGTACCGCCCCGACCGACGAAGGTGCGCGCCGCCCCACCCCACAGCTCGGCGAGCGACAGCACCTCGAGGAAGATGTCGGCAGCCGCCATGCCGGCGGCGTTGAGCCCCTGCGACTGGGTCGCGCCGACAGCGACCGCGGCGGCGTTCTTGGCGACCCCCGCCAGCTCGACGCCGACCGGATCGTTCGACGCCTCACACACGACACCGGCGCGCTGGAACAGCTCCGCCACCCGCGTCGCGAGCTGCTCGGAATGCGAGGCGCAAACGAGACCAGCGCCACTCTCGACCATCTCCCGCGCATGTGCCGGACCGCCGACGCAGGCCGTCCACTCGGCACCGAACGCGCGCTCGAGCGCTGCCGTCGGCGGCGTGCCGTCGGGAGGCACCAGGCCCTTGGCGAGCGAGACCATCCCAGCCTGCCGCGATACCCCGAGCCGGTCGATCTCCGCGATCGCCTCCCCCAGCCCCTTCGACGGAACCGCCAGGAAGACGAGGTCGGGGCGGCGGAACTGGTCGTCACGAGCGCCGAACGCGCGTACCTTCAACGCCGCCGGCAGCTCCACGCCCGGTAGGTAGCGCTCGTTCTCGCGCGCCTCGGTCAGCGCGCGCGCCTGCTCCTCGGTCCGGCAGAGCAGGGTCGTGCGGACGCCCGCGCGCTCGAGCAGCAGCGCGATCGCGGTCCCGAACGAGCCGGCGCCCACGACGGACGCACGGCGGACGTTCGAGCTCTGCTGGCGACGACTGGAGGCGATAAGCCCGGGACGCTACCTGGCGGCCGGACTCAGGTGTTCTGGTAGAGCGGGCCGTCCCCGCCCTCGGGCGTGGTCAAGCGACCGCCCTTGGCCGTGATCGCACCGCACTGGACGCAGTTCGTGTAGTTGACGATCACGTCGACGTTGCCGGTCTCCGGCGCGTCGTCGGGGATCTCGTACACGCCCGCCGGGCACATCCACTTCCAGGTCTCGGCCACCTCGCGCGGGACGTCGGTCTGGACGCGGATGTGGTTCGGCGCGTCGTCACGCGTCGCGTTGCCGGTGATGAAGACACTCGACAGCTTGTCGAAGATGTACTTGCCGTCCGGCTTCGGGTACTTCTTCGACGTCTTGCCGATGAACATCTCGCGCTCGTCCTGGCGGTGCCAGGGCAAACGGACCGGGATCTTGCCCTTGGTCGCGATGAAGAGGTTGACCAGTGGGCCGCCGATGAAGAAGCCCTTCGAGAACGGCTGGCGGGTGTTGCGGACCTCCCACAGCTCCTTGCCGGTAACCGACTCCTCGATCGCCGTCTCGTAGGCGGAGAAGTCGTTGCTGCCGTTCTTCAGCGACTCGTAGATCGCCTCGGCGGCAAGGATGCCGGAGTTGATCGAGTGGTGGACGCCCTTCAGCGAAACGGTGTCGACCATGCCGCCGGCGTCGCCGACCAGCACAGCACCGGGCATCGTCAGCTTCGGCATCGACCAGTAGCCGCCGCCTGGCAGCGCCTTCGCGCCCCAGCCGACACGCTCGCCGCCCTCGAGGATCTTCTTGACCAGCGGGTGCGTCTTGAAGGTCTGCAGCAGGTCGTGGGCGGAAGTCGTGGCGTCCGCGTACTCGAGGTCGATCACGAAGCCGATCGAGACGAGGTCGTCGCCTGTCTTCTCGTCCTTCATCGGGTAGATCCAGGTGCCGCCGACCTGGCCGTACTTGGCCGAGGTGCTGACCGGCCACGGGCCGATCGTGTGGATCACGCGGTCGAGCGGTTTGGCGACCTTCCAGACCTCCTTGACGCCGAGCTCCCAGGTCTGGGGCTCACGGCCCTCGCCGAGGTCGAACTCGCGGATCGCCGGACCGGTGAGGTGGCCCCAACAGCCCTCGGCGAGCACCGTCGCCTTGGCCTTGATGTCGGTGCCGGGCTCGAAGTTGCCGAGCGGCTCGCCGTCCTTGCCGCGTCCCTTGTCGCCGGAGCGGACGCCGACGACCTTGCCGTCCTCGACGACGAGCTGGGTCGCCGCCGTCTCGGTCAGCAGGTAGGCGCCGTTCTCCTCGGCGATCCGCTGCTGGTAGCGCGCGAGCGCCGACACCGAGATGACCTCGGCGCCGTGGTTCTTGAACGGCGGCGGGGTCGGGATCCGCAGCGAGCGCTTGGAGGTCGGCGTCATGTAGACCGCCTCCTTGGTGACCTCGCCGAAGGCGAAGCCCTCCTTGCGCCAGTCCTCGCGCGTCATGTCGGGGAACAGCTGCTGCAGCGGCCCAGGGCGCATTACAGCCCCGGACAGGTTGTGACCGCCGCAGGTCTTCGCCTTCTCGATCACCGCGACCGGTACCTCGCCGAGCTTCTCCATCGTCTCGGGGTCGTCGCCGAGCAGCTGGAGCAGTCGGTTGGCGCATGCCAACCCGGCCGTTCCGCCGCCGACGATTGCGACGCCGATCTCGATGATCTCGTCCTCACCGTCGAGTCCACGCTTGATGAACTCGTCGGGGGAGTTGACGGGAGGTGGGAAAGCCGCCGGAGCGACCTTCCCATTGCCATTCGCGGAGGACATGTGGCTCAGCCGCCCTTCTTGGCCTTCACTGCCTCGGTGAGCTTGGGCAGGATGGCGTTGAGGTCGCCGACAATGCCGAGGTCGCAGAACTCGAAGATCGGGGCGTTCGCATCCTTGTTGATCGCCACGATGTTCTCCGACGCCTGCATGCCGACCTTGTGCTGGATCGCGCCCGAGATACCGGCCGCGAGGTACAGCTTCGGCGCAACAGTCTTGCCCGTCTGGCCGATCTGCGCCGCGTAGGGGTACCAGCCGGCGTCGACCACGGCGCGCGTGGCGGCGACAGCGCCACCCAGAGCACCCGCGAGGTCCTCGCAGAGCTCGAATCCCTCGGCCTTGCCGAGACCGCGGCCACCGGCCACGAGCAGCTCGGCGTCCTCGATGTTGACGTCGGCGCCACGCTGCTCGCCGCGCTGGATCATCACGGCCTGGCCGGAGTGCTCCTCGAACGCGACGTCGACATCGACGACCTCGGCCGCACCGCCACCACTCTCGACGATGTCGAACGCGTTGAGGCGGCCGATGATGATGCCCGGCTCGCCAACGTAGTCGACGTCGACGATCGCCGAGTCCTGGAGGATCGGCCGCTCGGCGACGAGCTTGCCGCCCTGCGCCTTGACCGCGGTGACCTCCATCGTGACGCCGGCGTCGAGGCGCGCGGTCAGACCGGCGCCGATCTCGAAGCCGAGCAGTCCGCCGCCGAACAGCGCGTATGAGTAGCCGTTGTCCTGGATGACCTTGGCCATCGCGTCGACGACCGGTGCACCGAGGCCCTCCGGGCCGTTGACGCGGTAGACCTTCGTCGCGCCGTAGTTGCCCAGCGAAGCGCAAAGGTCGTCGGTCAGGTCGTCGCCGCCGACGACCACAACAGCGGCGTCGCCGCCGATCTCCTTGG
>CBFGZN010000014.1:0-22060 GCA_965653255.1 uncultured Solirubrobacterales bacterium
CGTCATCGGCGGTCTCGGGTCGGTCGGCGGGGCCGTCGTCGGCGCGGTGGTCGTCACCGTGCTGCCGCAGGTGCTCCTGCATTACGCGGACCGGCTCCCGCTCGTGGCGATCCTGCGCGGTGACATGCAGCGGGTGATCCGCTCGTCGCCGGACATCGCCTTCAAGATGCTGGCCGAGCTGGCCGACCGCGTCCGGCTGGTCAACGAGCAGCTCAGCCGGCAGTCGTTCCAGACCGTTTCCGGGCGGGTCGCGAGCACGCTGCTGGCCCAGGTCGTCACGCGTCAGTCCGAGGGTGCGGGCGAGCGCGACGTGCTCGTCAAGGCGACCCAGGCGGAGATCGCCCAGCTCGCCGGGACCTCGCGCGAGAGCGCGAGCAGGTTCCTCGCGACCCTTGCGCGCGAGAACGTCGTGACGCTCGGCCGCGGCCGGGTCACGGTCCACGATCCGGACCGGCTGCGCGGCTTCATCCACTAGCAAGCCAACTGGCGGCAAAGCACAGCTGATGCGGCTCCGGCTGTCCTTGGCGGTGCCCTCGACAGCATTTCGGCTTAGGACAGAGCCATGTGCGTTTTCAGATTATGGTAGGCCCCGTGACCGCTACTCCCTGGGGCGAATCGCGCGAGCTGAGCGCACGCAAGCTGCGACCCGGGCCGAGCGCGGCGCGCGAGGCAGTCGAGGCCAACCAGCGCGAGCGAATCTTCGGCGCGATGGTCGCGGCCGTCGCCGAGCACGGCTACGAGGCCACCCGTGTCGCCGACGTGCTCGCCATCTCCGGCGTCTCGCGCAACACCTTCTACAAGCACTTCGACAACAAGCTCGACTGCTTCCTGGCGACGATGGACGCGGTCATCCTCTGCGGCAGCTCGAACGTCATCGCCACGTACACGTCGCACGACGGCCCGTGGGACGCCCGGCTCACGGACGGATTCGAGGCATTGACCGCCACGCTCGCCGCCCAGCCGGCCGCCGCACGCCTCTTCTATGTCGAGAGCGCCGCCGCTGGACCGGAAGCTGTCGCGAAGGTCGACGAGTTCGGCGACCGCATCTTCGAGATCTCGCGCAGCTCGCTCGAGGACTCGCCGGACTACTCCGGCATGCCCTACGAGCTGCTGCGCGCGTTGCTCAGAGGGATGCGCCGCGTGATGCAAACGCGACTTCGCAACGGCCGCGAAGCGGAGCTGACCGAGATCGCACCGGAGCTGATGCGCTGGGCGCTGTGCTACCGCACGCCGCCGGAGCCGCTGCACCGGCCAAGCGAACCCCCCAAGCAGGAGTTCGCGGTCACGCCGCGCGATCTCGGGGACCCGGGCGAGCGGATCATGTCGGCCGTCATCGAGCTGATGGCGGACAAGGGCTACCGGGCGCTGACGATCACCGACATCGCCCAGCGTGCGGGGGTCTCGCTGACGACCTTCTACCGGCTCTTCAAGGGCAAGGACGACGCGGCGATCGCCGCGCTACGGCGCAGCACCGAGCAGATCGTCGAGGCCGTCGGCCCGGCGTTCCGGGCGCCGGACGACTGGTCGCAGGCCGCCGGCGACGGGTTGCGCGCGTTCTTCGGGTTCCTTGTCCTCGAGCGGCCCTACGCGCGCTTCGGCGGCGTCGACGTCCACTCGGGCAGCCCGCTGATCCTCGACGTGCGCGAGCAGTTGATGACCTCCGCCTGGAAGTTCTTCATCGAGGACACGCGCGAGCATCCGGCGATCACGCCGCTCGTCGGCGAGGCGATCGGCGCGAGCGTCGACGCGCTCGTCTTCGACCAGATCACCCGCCATGGCGAACGCCGCCTCTACGAGATCACCCCGGTGGCGATCTACCTGGCGCTCACTCCGTTCGTCGGCGCCGAGCGGGCGTGCGCGATCGCCAACCAGGACCGCTAGCGCGGCGAGCCGTTAGTCTGCGCCGCGTGTTCGTCCTCAACTTCTACTCGCCGGTCTTCATCGACCAGCTGAAGCGGGGTCGCAAGACCGCCACGATCCGGCTCGGCGACAAGGCGGCGAAGTACCGCAAGGGCGAGGTCGTGCTCGTCACGGTCGGCTTCCAGCACGCGCCGCGCGAGCGGATCTTCGAGGCGGTGATCGACGGCGTCGAGGTCAAGCGCGTCAGCGAGCTCTCGCCGCGCGACATCGAGCACGACAACCCGGAGTTCCGTCGCCTCGACGAGACGGTCCACTTCCTCGAGCAGATCTACGGCCGCAAGGTCGAGCAGGACGACGCCGTCACAGTCGTCCGCTTCTCCCAGATCTCCGACCGCCCGGCCGAGATCACCGAGCGCCTGCGCCCGGACGCTCCGTCGCAGAACTAGCTCGCGAGCTTCACCGGCCTTTCACCAGGCCTTGGCACTCAGCTTGTTAGAGTGCCAACGAAGTTCAACGGATCCAGTTGTAGACGGAGGTATCACCCCCTATGAAGCTCAAGCCTCTAGGCGATCGCTTGATCGTCCAGGCCATCGAGGAGGACGAGACGACCGCTAGCGGCATCTTCCTCCCGGAGACCGCCAAGGAGAAGCCCTCCCGCGGCAAGGTCATCGCCGTCGGCGATGGCAAGTGGGACGAGGACGGCGAGAAGCGCATTCCGCTCGACGTCGCCGAGGGCGACGAGGTCCTCTACTCCAAGTACGGCGGCACCGAGGTCAACGTGGAGGGCGAGGAGCTGCTCGTCCTGCGCGAGTCCGACGTGCTCGCCAAGGTCGCCTAACCCCCTTCCAGGAAAGACGAGGAACGAAAAGCATGGCTCACAAGGAGCTCAAGTTCGACCAGGAGGCACGGCAGGCGCTGCAGGCCGGCGTCGACGCGGTCGCCAACGCGGTCAAGGTCACGCTCGGTCCGAAGGGCCGCTACGTCGTGATCGACAAGAAGTTCGGCGCGCCGACGATCACCAACGACGGCGTCTCGATCGCTCGCGAGATCGAGGTCGAGGACGTCTTCGAGAACCAGGGCGCCCAGCTCGTGCGTGAGGTCGCCACCGCGACCAACGACGTCGCCGGCGACGGCACCACCACCGCGACCGTCCTCGCCCAGGCGATCGTCCGCCAGGGCCTGCAGAACGTCGCGGCCGGCGCCAACCCGCTCGGTCTCAAGCGCGGCATCGAGAAGGCCGTCGACGAGGTCGTCGAGACGATCGGCAAGGCGTCGACCGAGATCTCCGGCAAGGAGCAGATCGCTCGCGTGGCCGCCATCTCGGCCGCTGACGACGCGATCGGCGACGTGATCGCCGACGCGATCGACAAGGTCGGCAAGGACGGCGTCGTCAACGTCGAGGAGGGCCAGACGTTCGGCATGGACCTCGAGTTCACCGAGGGCATGCAGTTCGACAAGGGCTACATCTCGCCCTACATGGTCACCGACCAGGAGCGGATGGAGGCGGTCCTCGAGGATCCGTACATCCTCATCGCCAACTCGAAGATCGGCTCCGTCCGCGACGTGCTGCCGGTGCTGGAGCAGGTCATCCAGTCGGGCAAGGCGATCCTGATCATCGCCGAGGACCTCGAGGGCGAGGCGCTCGCGACGCTCGTCGTGAACAAGCTGCGCGGCACCTTCACCGGCGTCGCGGTCAAGGCCCCCGGCTTCGGCGACCGCCGCAAGCGGATGCTCGAGGACATCGCGATCCTCACCGGTGGCGAGGTCATCACCGAGGAGATGGGCCTCAAGCTCGAGAACACCCAGCTCTCGCAGCTCGGCCGCGCCCGTCGCGTCGTGGTCACCAAGGACACGACCACGGTCGTCGACGGCGGTGGCGATGCGGAGGCGATCAAGGGCCGCATCAACCAGATCAAGTCGGAGATCGAGAACACCGACTCCGACTTCGACCGCGAGAAGCTGCAGGAGCGGCTGGCGAAGCTCGCCGGCGGCGTCGCGGTGGTCAAGGTCGGCGCTGCCACCGAGACCGAGCTCAAGGAGAAGAAGCACCGCGTCGAGGACGCGCTGCAGGCCACCCGGGCCGCCCTCGAGGAGGGCATCGTCCCGGGCGGTGGCGTCGCGCTGCTGACGGCGTCTTCGGCGATCAAGGCCGACGACCTCGACGGCGACGAGAAGACCGGCGCGCAGATCATCCTGCGTGCGCTCGAGGAGCCCGTCCGTCAGCTGGCGCACAACGCCGGCCTTGAGGGCTCGGTCGTCGTCAACGACGTCCGCAAGGCGAAGAAGAACCACGGCCTCAACGCCGACTCCGGCGAGATCGTGGACCTCGTCGCCGCCGGTGTGATCGACCCCGCGATGGTGACCCGCTCGGCGCTGCAGAACGCAGCCTCGATCGGCAAGAACATCCTCACCACCGAGGCGATCATCGCCGAGATGCCCGAGGAGGGCGGCGGTGGCGGAATGCCGGGTGGCATGCCCGACATGGGCGGCATGATGTAGCCAGCGCTTCCGCGCTGTAGGAAGTTCCCGAGGGCCTGGCGCGTAAGTTGCCAGGCCCTCGGTCGTTGTAGGAGCATGAGAACGATGCCCGAACGCCTCCTGACCCTCATCGTCGCGATCTGCCTCGTGCTGCTGGCCACCGGCCGCGCACAAGCGGCGCCGGTCGTCGATGGGGAGTTCGACGTGACCGGCCTCCCGCAGCGGATCGCCCAGGGCCCGGACGGGAACATGTGGGTGACGGTCGCCAGCGCCGCCGGCAACGAGGTCGCCAAGATCACGCCCGACGGCACGGTCACGCCGGTCGACAACGATTCGCTGGACGGCGCGATCGGGATAACGGCAGGCCCGGGCGACGGCATGCTCTGGGTAACGCAGTCGACGAAGGTCACGCGCTTCGATCCTGCGAACCCGACCGCGCCCGGGACGGCATTCCCCGCCGACATCGCGGCACCGCAGACGATCGTCGTCGGCCCCGACGGCAACCTCTGGACCGCGAGCGCCGACAAGGTGCTGCGGATCACGCCGGCCGGCGTCGCGACGCCGTTCACCGTGCTCACGGCAGCGCGCGGCATCGCCGCCAGCGGCGACCTGCTCTGGGTCGTCGACTTCGGCGCGGGCGAGCTGGTCAGTGTCACGACCGGCGGCACCGCAACCCACTACCCGATCGGCGGCAACCCACAGGAGGTCGCCGGCGGACTCGGAGGCCAGGTCGTCGCCACCAACCCCGCTCCGCCGCAGCGGGTCGTCCGGCTTGTCCCCGGCGGCTCGCCGCTGCCGACCGAGGTCGCGCCCGGCACCGACCCGTTCGGCATCGCCTTCGGCGCCGACCAGGCCTACTGGTTCGCCCAGGCGTTCGGCAACGACCTCGGCCGCCTGACCGCCGACGGCCAGTACACCCGCCTCGGCGGCTTCAGCGCCGACGCCGGCCCCCGCTACGTCGCCACCGGCCCGGGCAACACGCTCTGGGTCGCGCTGCAGGGCATCAACGGCCAGGCGAACACCTTCACCAAGGTGGCACGCGTCAGCGGGCTCGAGCCGCCTGTCGCTGTGCCGATCTCCGCGAAGCGGATCGCGATCGCCGGGCTGCGGCTCGCGCCGAAGCGCTTCCGGGTCGCGAAGGAGCGAACGCCCGTGAGTGCGCGCAAGCGCCGCTCGAAGCCGGCGCCAGCCGGGACGACGATCCGCTTCAGACTGAGCGAGGCCGGCACGGTACGGCTGACGGTCGCGCGCAAGCTGCCCGGGCGCAAGTCCGGCAAGCGCTGCGTCGCGCCGACGAGAAAGCTGCGCTCGCACAAGCGCTGCAACCGGTTCGTCAAGCGCGGCAGGACGCTGGTCCGCAAGGGCCTCCAGCCGGGCGCGCAGGCGATCCCGTTCAGCGGCCGGATCGGGCGCAAGGCGCTGAAGCCGGGCGGCTATCGGCTGACTGCGGTGGCCAAGGACCCTGATGGGCTTCGTTCCGCGTCGAAGCGCGCTTCTTTCGCAATCTTGCCACCCGCACCGTGACATTCGCCGGCGAGGTTGGAGCCCAACTTCGCCGCTCAGGCGGGAGAACGCTGTAGGCTCGGCGAATAGGGTCGTGCAGTAGCTCCCTGTTCGATTAGCCGTTCAGAGCGTTCTGCCACTCTTCATGTGTAGCAAGAGACATGCCCGAAGGAAGGAATCGTGATGGCAACCATCGATCGCAAGCCGAAGCCTGTACTACAGGCCGGATCTGGCAAGCCGTTTGCGGAGATTGATGCCGACCGCTTCGACAAGGCCGGGACCGACAAAGGCCGCAAGCAGCTCATGGCAGCAGCGGATCGCTACCACTCGCGGTCCAAGCAACGCCCCCCCGCCTAGTCGATCCTCAGAAACAGGCGGGCCAGCGCCGCCTCGTCGTCCTCGTCGGGCAGACACCGCTCGAATCCGTAGTCCTCGACCCAAATCCGAGCCGCCTCCTCACTCCCAGGATCAAGTGCCAAGACGACAGACCCGACCTGCCGGCGCTGCTCACGTGCGACGCCGATCGCCTTGAGCATGAGGTGCTCACCGCCCACAGCACCGCCACGGCGGCGGGCGATCCAAGCCACGATGAACGCGGGCAATGTCCTTCGATGGGGAGTCCTGAGCATGCGGCTCTGCTGCCGGCCGAGCCTTACGCTGCCGTTGCAGCAAGCGAAGTAACCCTCGATCTCGTCGTCTACGACGAGCAGCCACGTCTTCGTGGACGGATCGTTGTCCAGAGCTCGATCGATCAGGAAGTTGGCAGCCTCCTCGCCTGTCTCGCAGTCGAGGCCTTCGAAGCGCCGGACGGCCTCGAGAAGATCGGGGCTGCGCTCGGCCTCTGCAGGATCCCAAATCACCCACTCACCAACGGGCGGAGCCGAAAGGTCGATGGCTTCCAACTTTGGAGATCTCACGAGACCGCCGCCGCAGGCGCCCTGTAGTCAGGATCAACGGGAATGATCGCTGTATAGCGGCCGAGATAGTTGCGAACTACGACGGCCTCCTCATCTACCAGGAGAAGTTGGTCGTCACTGCGCGGCCCCTCAGCAACCCACATGATGACGCCCTCGGCGTCGATGCCGCGCCGCTGGAAGAAGTCGTTGACCTGCTCCTCGAACTCGAGCGCCCTCATCGACGGATCGGTGCGCTCGCGTAGATCTGCCGTGTCCGCCGTATCGATCCACGCCCCCGGGATGTCGTGGGCCGCCCGCTCTAGCGCGTAGGTGCGATTTATCTTGTACCCCCGCTGCAAAGCCAGCCGGAGACGGTCGCTGCCGTACTGGGCCACCCACTCCTCTTTCTCGCGATCGAACCGGCTCGCCTCAGCCTTAGCCTCCAATGCCGGCCCTCTCCGCGCCTCCAACCACGGCTGTATGAGCTGGAGAAACTCATCGGCTCCCTTCACCACTCGGGGCAGAGTTGGGATACCTGGAGCCGCTTGATAGATCTCAGAAGCTTGACGGAGCTCCCGCCGAGCTTCCGGAGTGGCAACGTCGTTCGCCAAGTTGAAGGCAATGCGCCACCTCTTAGGCGGCCGTACGCCTACTTGGTCGATCACATCGTTGATGCTGTCGTCGCTCAGCTCATACTCGAACTCGATCACTACTTGGGTGTTGGCCCCACCCACCGGGCTGGACTCGGACATCGTTAAACCTCACAGTAAAGTCCCGCCCGACTGGGTTGGACATACTTCCGCGGTGCTACTGCACCGACCTAGGTCGACTATACACGTCCGCTACGACGAACCCAGGACGGCGCTCATGCGGAGGGGGTTGACGCCGAGCGACTCGGCGTCGGCGGTGCCGCGGGGGGAGGTCATCGGCTCCTGCATCAGCTCGGCCTCCTCAGCGGTGGCGAAAACCGGGGGGCCGACGAGGCGCTCGAGGCCGCGCAGGCCAGCGCGAACGGCGGGCATCGGGACGTGGAGCAGCGGGCGGCGTCGGCCGGTCGGGCGCAGCGCCAGCTCGACGATCTCGTCGTAGGAGAGGACCTCGGGGCCGGCGAGGTCGAACGAGCGGCGAACGCGGCCGTCGCCGGTCGAGTCGGCGCCGCCGGAGCGCTCCGACGGACCGGCGGGCAGATCGAGCGCGGCCATGACGCAGTCGGCGACGTCCTCGGCCCAGATCGGCTGGAAGCGGGTCTCGCCGTCGCCGGCGATCGGCATGGCGGGCAGGTGCGAGAAGCGGTCGAGGATCGTCAGCCAGGGGTCGCCGGGCGTGTAGACGATCGAGGGCGAGAAGACGGTCGTCTCGAAGTCCGCCGCCTCGACGGCGCGGCGGGCGAGCGCCTTCGCGCGGAAGAAGCGCGTCGGCGACTGGAGGCTGGCGTTCAGCGTCGAGGCGAAGACGAAGCGCTTCGCGCCCGCCTTCTCGGCGCCGCGCACCAGCCGCAGCGTCGCCATCGCGTTGAGCTCCTCGATCGAGCCGCGCGGCTGGTCGCGGATCGACGCCGCCAGGTGGATGACCGTGCTCACCCCGCGCAGCGCGTTGCGAAACGAGGCCGGGTCGGCCAGATCGCCGAGCGCGATCTGCACGCGCACCCGCTCCGGCCCCAGCCGCTTCGGCTCGCGCACCAGGCAGCGAACCGGCGTCCCAGCGGCCGTCAACCGCCGCAGCACCGCCGACCCGACCGTCCCCGTCGCTCCCGTCAAGAGGATCACGCGAATAACCCTAGACGTGGCCGCCTGTCCAGGCGTCCGACGGTCAAGCCTGGCAAGAAAGCAGGCCTTGACGCGTGCGCCAGCACGCGAGAGGCCGATGACGCCGCCAGGCGCCGGCCGGCAGCCGCCTGGTCAGGCGGCCTTGAAGTAGTTCGCGTTGATCTCGGTGAACTTCGCCCACTCCTCGGGGAGCTGATCCTCGGCGAAGCAGGCGTCGACCGGGCAGGCCTCGACGCAGGCATCGCAATCGATGCACTCGTCGGGATCGATGTAGAGCATCTCCGCGGCGTCGTAGCCGGGCTCGTCCGGAGTCGGGTGGATGCAGTCGACCGGACAGACCTCGACGCACGAGTTGTCCTTGGTGCCGATGCAGGGCTCTGCGATTACGTAAGCCATTGTGCTCCTGATACTACATAGGGTTTCGGGGGTTTTGCCGCGACGGGACTACGGCGCCATCGGCAGCGCGGTCCCGGTGACCTCCGGGACACCCACGAGTGCCGGCCCGGAGGCGTCCTGGAAGACCGGATCGATCTGCGGCGTCGCGGCGATCAGCCCGCGCGCGACGTGGCGGATCGCCTGGGCGGCGGGACTGTCCGGGTCCTCGACGACCAGCGGGCGGCCCTCGTCGGCGCCGAGCCGCAGCTCCTCCTGGAGCGGGACGGCGCCGAGCAGCGGGACCTCGAGCTCGTCGGCGAGCTCGCGGCCGCCGCCCTCGCCGAAGATCGTGAAGCGCTCGCCGTTCGGCGCCGTGAAGCCGGACATGTTCTCGACGATCCCGACGACCTCGAGGTCGTAGTTGGCGGCCGCCTCGGCGGCGCGCTTGGCGACCTTCTGGGCGGCCGGCTGCGGCGTCGTGACGATCAGGAAGCGCGCCTGCGGCAGCAGCGACGAGAGCGTCATCGTGACGTCGCCGGTGCCGGGCGGCAGGTCGATCAGCAGGTAGTCGAGCTCGCCCCAGGCGACGTCCTCGAGGAACTGGCGGATCGCCTTGTGCAGCATCGGCCCGCGCCAGACGATCGCCTGGTCGGCGCGGTCGAGGAAGTACTCAATCGAGATGACCTTGACCCCGTCGGGCGACTCGAGCGGCAGGATCTTGCGCTGGCCGTCGATGTCGGGCCGGCCGTGGACGCCGAGCATGCGCGGGATCGAGTAGCCCCAGACGTCGGCGTCGAGCGCCGCGGCGGTCTTCCCTTCGGCCTGCAGCGCCGCCGCGAGGTTGGCGGTCATCGTCGACTTGCCGACGCCGCCCTTGCCGGAGCCGACACAGATCACGTTCTTGACCTGGGCGAGCGCGCCCTGCGGCAGCGCTCCGCGGCCGAGCCGCTGTTGGAGGCTTTGCTTCTCGTCGGGGGTCAGCACGTCGAAGCCAACGCTGACGCGCGTGACGCCGTCGAGCGCTCCGACGTGCTCGGCGACGGCGTCCTCGAAGTGCGAGCGGATCGGGCAGCCGGCGGTCGTCAGCGAGACGACGACCTCGACGTGGCCGTCGTCGTGCTGGGCGATCGAGCGGACCATTCCCAGCTCGACGATGTTCTTGCGCAGCTCAGGGTCGATGACCTTGCTGAGCGCCTCGTTGATCTGCTCCTCGGTTGGCATCACGATGGATTGTCGCAGAGTCGTTTCAGAGGTTCGGGCCCCAGAAAGACGAAGGGCGCCCCACTTGGGACGCCCTTCGCTGGGGAGGAGGAAGACTAGGTCTTCGGTGCTGCTGACTACGCGAGCGCGGCGACCTGCTCCTGGACCTTCTTGGCCAGATCGGTCGCGTTCGACTGGACCTCGGTGACCTGCTTCTGTAGATCGCCGCGGACGCCCTCGACGCGCGTGCTGACGTCGTTGCGACGCTGGCGCAGCTCGCGCTCGACGCGTGTGCGGGTGCGCTTGACCTCGCGGCGGACGTTGTTGCGGGCGGTGTTGCCGCGACGCTCGAACTTCTTCAGCTCCTTCTCGGCCGTCACGCGGCTGGTGAAGGGCTTCGTGATGTCGACGACCGCGTCGCGGGCGACCAGGGCCGCACCGACTGGGATCAGGACCGCGCGCTCGGCCTGCAGGGCGAAGTTGTCGAGCGTGAGGCTGCTCGCGTCGACGGTGGCGCTGCTGGCCTTGGTCGCCGAGGTGGCGGTGGCCTTCGCCGAGCTCTTGGCGGTCTTGGCGCTACGCGCGGCGGCGTTGCGCTTGCGGGTCGCGGCGGCCTTCTTGGCGGTCGCCTTGCGCTGCGTGGGGGTCTGCTCTGCCATCTGGGGTGTTGCTCCTTCCGGGCGGCTCCGGGTATGCGTTGAAAGCTTGTTAGTTCTAAGGACAGTAGAACTGTACCACCGAACACACGTTTGTAAACCCCGGCCCCTCGATGGTTACTCCTTGGCTACAGATCGAACCCTTGACTTCGCCAATAGCAGGGGATAAGTTCGTGTTTCGATCTAGCGACGATCGAGCAGCTCATCTTCTGGCTCCCCTGAGGAGGGCAGGGAAGGTGCCGACTCGGCCCCATCCGGCCACCGCCCGCCCGGCCGGACGGTTCGCGAATGGAGGGCGCGGACCACTGGGCGCCGGTCGTCACGGGCCGGCGGCTTGAAGCCGAGCGCTTCGCCGCCGGCCTCCAGAAGGCCAGCGACGCCGGTCAGGAGCTCTTAGTGCGCTTCTTGGCCTGCGCCTCGGCAGCCGTGGCGATTGCCGAGACAGGCAGATCGAGCGCGTCGGCGAGGGCCGTGATCTTCTCCCACGTCGGGCTGCTGTGCGCACGCTCGATCCGCGAGAGATAAGTGGTGTGCATGCCGGCCTCGGCGGCCAATGCATCAAGAGTCAACCCGCGCGCCTCACGCAGCTCACGGATCGCCTTGCCGAGATCGGTTCGGATCTCTGTTCGCTTGTTCATCGCTCCCTAGCCTTGGCTGCCATCGCGCATATGCTAACCACCTCGGTCAAGGTTGTGTCCATCCCGATATCGCCCTTGACATCGCGACGCGGGCCGGGGTAAGGTCGTGTTCCCATTTGGAGACGCCAACTTTCTCAAACTTCGGCTCCCTGACTGGAGGGCAGGGATGGTGTGTGAAGACCCTTTCCGGCCAAGTGCCCGCCCCGGCCGGCGGTGTTCGCGTAGGAGGGACGCGGATGGAGGGTCCGGCACACGGGCCGGTGGCTGAGCCTTAGCTCGCCACCGGCTTCCGAAGCTTCGCCTCGACGCCGCTCGGCCAAGGCGCGGGACCGGCCGCGCCGGATGCGAGCCAGAGCTCCTCGCCGACGTGCGGCGCGAAGGGCGTCAGCAGCTGGGCGAGGACGGCCAGCGCATCGGCGACCGCGCGCGCGTCGCCGGTCGCGAGCTCGCCGCGGTTGGCGCGACGGGACTTGGCGTCGAACTCCTCGATCCGCTCGAAGAGACGCATCGCGTTCTTGACGGCGCGCTGCATCTCGACTCGCTCGAGATCCTCGGTGACCTTCTCGGCGGCGGTCGCCACCCAGCCGTCGAGCCGCTTGCGACGCTGCTCGGCGCCGTCGGGATCGAGCCCACCGGCGGCAACCTCGGCTGGCGTCGGGCCGGGCAGTCGCTCGGCGGCGTACGCCCACAGGTCGGAGAGGAACTTGCCGCAGTACTGGACCGCGTTCTCGGTCCAGTTCAGAGCCCGTGACGGGCGTGCGCCGTGGAGCACCGCGAGCCGCGTCGTATCGGCACCGACGCGCCCCATCAGATCGTCGGGGTCGACAACGTTGCCGAGGTGCTTGCTCATCTTGCGACCGTCCTGGGTGACCATCTCGTGCATCACCGCGCCGTCGAACTGCTCGCCGTCGGTCAGGTGGGCGAGCGGGCCAATGTCGCGCAGCGCCTTCGCAGTCACGCGCTGGTCGAAGAAGTAGCCGCCGCCGTCGGCGCCATGGATCAACATCGCTCCCGGCAGCCAGCGCTCGCACTCCGGGTGGTCGAACATCCGCTGCCCGCGATCGGCCTTCGGCACGCACGTCGGCAGCCACATCCAGAGATCGTCAAAGTGACAGTCGAGCGTGTCGGTCTCGCGACGGGCGTCGCCGCCGCAGCTCGGACAGGTCGTCGCCATGAAGTCCTCGCGCGCGGCGAGCGGGTTGCCCTCGCCGGTCGGCTTGAGGTCGCGCGGCAGACTAACCGGGAGGTCCTCCTTCGCGACCGGGACGACGCCGCAGGCATCGCAGTGCACCATCGGAATCGGCGCGCCCCAGGAGCGCTGACGCGAGATCGCGAAGTCGCCAGCGCGGTAGCGGACCGCGGGTTGCGGCGGCGTTCCGTTGGTCGAGGGCGCCGGGATCGCGGGCTGGCCGATGTCGAGCCGGCGGGCGATCACGCCGTCGCTCTCGTCGGCCGAGGGAATGCCGAGGACGGCGGTCGGACCGTAGCGGCCGTCGACCGCGGGCGAGATGACGAGCGGCAGGGCAGCGCCGTTGGGCGCGGCCAGGGTCACGCCGGTGTCGATCGCCGGCACGCTCTCGGCCGAGCGGTCGCCGCGCTGCCAGCCGCCCTGACGCACGTCCTCGAGCTCGGCGAGGACGTCGGCGCGACCGCCGAGCAGCGCCTCGAGCTCCGGATGGCGCGGCGAGATCGCCACGAAGCGCGCCTGGCCGATCGCGTCTCGATGCTCGGTAAAGCACGTCAGCGCGCTCGCTGCATGATCGTGCAGTCCAGGCGATGCAGATCGCTCATCGAGTCCGTCGGCGGCCGGAAGCAGGTCGACCTCCACCCCGTCGATGCGGCCGAGGATCGCCCGTTGCGCGGTCAGCGCCGGCTTGTCCCACTGCTCGGCGTGAGCGTCGATGCCGCGCTCGTTCTCCTCGATGTAGGCGCTGATGCGCAGGAACCACTGCTTGCGCTTGACCAGGCGCGCCGGGCCGTTGCAGCGCCAGCAGCGGCCGTCCTCGACCTGCAGCGAGGCGAGCGTGGTCTGACAGCTGTCGCACCAGTCGACGTTGGCCTCCTCCTGGTAGAGCAGGCCCGCGTCGAGGAACGCGAGGAAGAGCCACTGCGACCACCTGTACTGCTCCTCGTCGGAGCTGACGAAGACACGTTCCCAGTCGAACGAGAAGCCCATCCGCTCGAACTGGTCGAGCATGTACTCGTAGGAGCGCTGGACCCAGTCGGCCGGCGACTCCCGGTTGGCGATCGCCGCCAGCTCGGCCGGCAGGCCGAAGGCGTCGAAGCCGATCGAGAACAGGACCGCGTCGCCGGACATCCGCCGCCAGCGCGCGTAGGCGTCGGCGATCGTGTAGCTGCGCACGTGGCCGACGTGGATGTGACCGGAGGTGAACGGGCAGACGGCCTTCACGTAGGCGTCCGGGCGTCCCGGTGTCGGCGGTGGCGTGGCGTAGACGTCCCGCTCGCGCCACTCGCGCTGACGCCGCGCCTCGACGGCCGCGGCGTCGTACGTCGGATCCATCTGCGCTCCTACTCTCCCCAGTCGGAGAGGCTCGCCTCGACCGGCTCGAGGACGAGCATGTTGCCCTCCTGGCCGCGAACCTGGAGCGTCAACTGACACTCACGACAGACGAGCGTCTCACCAGCCTCCATCTCGGGCGTGGTGAAATCGAACTCACACTCCGGGCAGACTCCCTCCATTGACCGACACCTCCCTCTCGTTTTGTTGACTGCGCACGAGCGCCTCGAGCGTCGCGAGGTCCCAGACGTGCTTGTCGCTGGGGGCGCTGGCGCGGATGCGCTCGGTGACGGCTACGACGTCGGCGCCGTCGAGCGCCTCCTCTGACAGGAACGCCTCGAGCAGCGCCGGCTTCAGCCGCGACCCGATCCGCACGCCGCGCTCGTTGCCGACCTCCTCGGGTGGCAGCAGCTCGAACGCCGAGGGATTGCGGACCTGCCCGGGAATCTCGTACTGGTAGCTGAGCTCGGCGGTCGGACCGGTCGTAGCGCTGCAGCGCAAACCGGCGCGTGCGGCCGCCTCGCGCGAGAGGTCGTACAGCGGCCGCAGGTCGAAGCGGTCCTCGCCGCGCAGCACTCTCAACACGCAGAGGATCTCCGCCAGCGGCGTGTTGCCGCCACGCTCTCCGAGGCCGTCGATCGTGCAGGAGATCCAGGCCGCGCCCGCATCGGCGGCGGCCAGCGCGTTGGCGACCGAGAGTCCGAGCATGTTGTGCGAGTGCATCTCGACCTCGGTCGGCCCGGCCGCCGCGACCAGCCGCTCGATCAGTACCGAGACGTCGTTCGGCGCCAGCGACGAGACGGTCTCGGCCAGCCGGAAGCGGTCGGCGCCGGCCTCGGCGCCCGCGGCGACGTAGCGCTCTAGGAAGGCCGGGTCGGTGCGCGCGCCGTCCTCGGCGCTGAACGTCACCGAAAAACCGGCCGACTTCGCCAGCTCGATCGTGCGTGCCGCGAGTGTCATGATCCTGCGCTCGCTGTCGGTCTGCAGCTTGAGCATCGCGTGCGTCGGCGACGTCGGGATCGACAGCATCAGATTGCCGGCGCCGGTCTCCAGCGCGGCGTCGAGATCCTCCTCGACCTGGCCGCGCGAGCGCGCGAGGATCACCGTCTTGGTCCGCTCGCGCCCGGCGACGTCGACGACCGCCTGGACGAGGGGGACCTCGCTGCGGTCGGCGTTCGACACGATCCCGGCCTCGACGATGTCGACGCCGACTTCGCAGAGCAGGCCCGCGAGCACGCGCGCGTCGTCCCCGTCGAAGTGCACTCCGGCCATATGCGCGGTATCGCGCAGCGTCGCGTCTGAGACCTTCATCTCGCTTCCCTCCGATAGCGATCCGTCGCCACATCCCTCCGGCGGCGACTGGCCGCGATCCTAGCACCTGCCCAACACCGCGCAAGTTAGAGATATTCACTTACCCAAGTACCTGGATGGTGTACGTTCAGCGCTGATGTTGTTGGGTACCCAGGAGGTAGGAGGGGATGGGGTCCTGAGGGTCGGAGGGTGCTCGACACTCGATCTGGCCGAGGAGCACGGAACCCCGGTTTACCTCTACGACGAGGCGGAGATCCGCCGCATGTGCCGCGCCTATGTCGACGGCTTCGAGGCGCGCTGGCCGCATGTCGACGTCTCCTATGCGTGCAAGGCGTTCACGGCGCCAGCGATGATGGAGCTGGCGCTGTCGGAGGGGCTTGGGCTCGAGGTCGTCTCGGTCGGCGAGATGAACATGGCGCTGCACTGCGGCTGCCCGCCGGAGCTGCTGACCTACCACGGCACCTTCAAGACCGAGCCCGACCTCGAGTTCGCGATCGACGCCGACTGCGGCGTGATCGTGATCGACAACCTGACCGAGATCGCGGCGATCGCCCGCGTCGCCGAGCGGCTCGGGAAAGTCCAGCCCGTGCTGGTGCGGATCAACCCGACCGTCACCGGACTCGAGAACATCCAGTACACGACGGTTGGCGACGACACCAAGTTCGGCCTGTCGATCGAGCACGGCTTCGCCGCGATGGCGATCGACCGCGCGCTGTCCGAGCCGGCGCTGCGCCTCGACGGGATCCACTTCCACCTCAGCTCGCAGCAGAAGCGCTTCGGCCCCTACCGCCAGGCGATGGAGCGCGTCGGCGAGGTGCTCGCGCGCGCGCAAGAGCGCCACCCGGAGTTCCGCCCGCGGCGGATCGTCGCCGGCGGTGGCCGCGCGGTCCGCTACTACCCCGATGACGACCCGGCGCCGGTCGAGGACTGGGTCGACGCGATCGCCGGGACGTTCGCCGAGCAGGTCGCGCCGCTGTGCGCGGACGACGTCCGGCTCGGCATCGAGCCGGGACGCTCGGTGGTCGCCGAAAGCGGGCTGATGCTCTACACGATCGGGCCGATCAAGCCGGCCGGACCGCCCGGCGACGAGCGGCTGCACTACGTGATCGTCGACGGCGGGCTCTCGGACAACCCACGCCACCTGATGTACGACGCTCACCACGAGATCAAGCTGGCGCGCGACCCGATCGGGCAGCCGGCGATGCGGGTGACCGTCTGCGGCCGCCACTCCGAGCCCGACGTCCTGTTCCCCGACCGGATGCTGCCCGAGCTGCGCACCGGCGACGTGCTCGCCGTCCAGTCCACCGGCGCCTACACGGTGAACATGTCTAGTAACTACATGGGCTTCCTGCGCCCGCCGGTCGTCTTCGTCAAGGACGGCGAGAGCCGCGAGGTGATGCGCCGCGAGCGCGTCGACGACCTGCTGGCGACCAGTCCGACGCGATGAGCGCCCCGCTGTCGCTGGTGCCGGAGGATCCCGACGACAAGTCGGCCGCCGGGAACCCAGCCCCGCTCGACCTCGTGATCGTCGCCGACCGGATCGGCTGGGAGGAGAAGGCGATCCTGACGGCAGCACGCGAGCGCGGCGCGCGCGCCGAATGGCTCAACGACGGCGAGCTCTGCTGTGGCTCGCGCGAGGACCTCCCGGCCGCGGGCGCCTATCTGATCCGCAGCCGCAGCTTCGTGCGCGGTCCGCTGATCGCCGAGTCGATCGCCGCGGGCGCGACCGACAAGAGCGTGATCAACTCCGCCGAGACGATCGCGATCTGCTCGAACAAGGTCACGGCGCTGGCTCGACTGCGTCAGATCGGCCTGCCGACAGTCCCCTACCGGCTGGTGCTGACGCGCGCCGACCTCGCGACGGCGCTCGACGTGCTCGGCTGTCCGTTAGTGCTGAAGCCCGTCTACGGCGGCCTCGGGCGCCGGGTGATGCTCGTCCGGGAGCGAGCGGTCGCCGACAGCATGTACGACTACGTCGAGCATTACGGCCAGAACTTCGACCGCGCGCTGATCGCCCAGCCCTACCTCGAGGGCGCCTCCGACGTGCGGGTGCTGGCGATCGACGGCGAGGCGGTCGCCGCGATGGAGCGGATCGCGACCGGCGACTGGCGCGCCAATGTCGAGTTGGGCGCGGCGGCCGAGCCGGTCGAGATCGACGCCGCGATCAAGGCAACGACAGCCGAGGTCGGCGAGCGGATCGGTGCGCGGATCTTCGGACTCGACCTCTTCCGCCACGAGGGCGCGCTGACGATCGGCGAGGTCAACCACTCGCCGCTGTTCCAGGGCATCGTCGAGGCGACCGGGATCGACGTCGCCGGGCGGATCGCCGACCATGCGCTGGCGGTGGCGGTGCCGTGAGCGCCGAGCTGACACAGGCTGCGCCCGCCGATCGCGCGCCCGGTGCCCCGCAGCGGGCCGGGGTCGTCGGCGCCAGCGGCATCCTCGGCGGCGAGTTGCTGCGCATCCTGCTCGGACACCCGGGGATCGAGCTGGAGTACGTCAGCGCCCAGTCGAAGGCGGGCCGGGCGGCGACCGAGCTGAACCCACATCTCAAGGACGCGGGACTCGGCGAGTTCGAGGCATTCGACGCGCGCGTCGCGGCGAAGCGCTGCGACGTCGTCTTCCTCGCGACCCCACCCGAGACCGCCGGGCGAGCGGTGCCGGAGCTGCTCGACGCCGGCGCCGAGCTGATCGTCGACCTCAGCCCGGCCTACCGCGTGCTCGATCCCGAGCTGCACCGCAAGTGGTATCCCGACGTCGAGCGCGACGAGGAGGTGGCGGCGGCGGCGGCCTACGGCCTGCCGGAGCTGACGGCCGACGGCGTTTCGCGACTCGGCCGTCCGGCGATCCGCGAGGCGCGCGTGATCGCGTCGCCGGGCTGCTTTGCGACAGCGATCCTGCTCGCTGCGCTGCCGCTGCGCGATGTCGAGGGAATCTCGTTCGACGCGATCGCGATCGACGGCAAGTCCGGCTCGACTGGCTCGGGGGCGCGACTGCGCGAGTCCGGCGCCCATACCTGGCGCTCGAATGTCGTCGCGCCATACGCGCCGCGGGGCCACCGCCACGTCGCCGAGGTTGGCGAGGCGCTGGCCGCGGTGGGCGTTGGCGGCACCCGACCACCGCGACTCGGCATGTCGACCTACGGCGTCGACCTCGTGCGCGGCCTCTCGGTCGGTCTGTACGCGTTCTTCGACGGTGAGCTCGACGAGCGCACGCTGCGCCGCGCCTACCACCGCGCTTACCGCGACGAGCGCTTCGTGCGCGTCCAGGTGGGGCGCGGGTCGGCGCTGCCGCTGCCCGATCCGAAGGCGGTGATCGGCTCGAACTTCTGCGACGTCGCGCCGTTCGTCGACCCCGCCGCGCGCCGCTTCGTCGCGATCGCGGCGATCGACAACATGGTCAAGGGCGGGGCCGGGCAGGCCGTCCAAGCCTGCAACCTACGGCTCGGGCTGCCCGAGGATCAGGGTCTCGAGGCGATCCCGGTGTTCCCGGTCTGATGTCCCGGCGCGCTTCACGCCGTCCGCGGCCGCCCGGCCTGCTGGTCGTCAAGGTCGGCGGCAGCTGCCTGGAAGAGCTGCCGCCCGAGTGGTGGGACCGGCTCGTAGAGCACATGCGCACGGCCAGCGGCGACGGGCCGCGGCCGAAGCTCGTCGTCGTCCACGGCTGGTCGCGGATGGTCAGCGCCGAGACGCCGGAGGGCCAACCCGACTTCATCGTCGACAAGCACGGCTTCCGCAGCCGTTACACCACCCCGGCGGTGCTCGAGGAGATCGGACGGGTGGCGACCAACCTGCGCGAGCGGATCGCCGGCCTGCTGCGCGAGCGAGGCCTGCGCGCGCAAGCCGTCTGCGGTGCCTCGTCACGCCTGCTGCACGCCGAGGTGCGCCAGAACATGTGGTGGGTCGGCGACGAGCTCGTGCCGCTGACCAACCTCGTCGGCCCGATCCGGGACGTCGACGAGGCACGCCTCGACGTGCTGCTTGCCGAAAGCGACGCGATCGTCGTCAGTCCGCTCGCCGTCGCCGACGAGCATCCGCAGGTGAACACCGACGCCGACCGCGCCGCGGCTGCGATCGCCGGCACCGGTCGCGCCGCACAGCTCGCGCTGGTGATGGATGCCGAGGCCTTCCAAGCCAACGGCGAGCCAGTCCGTACGGCCGTCCGCTCCGAGTTGAAGGAGCTCGCCAAGCACGCCAAGGGCGGCATGGCGAAGAAGCTGCGCGCCGTCGAGGAGGCGTTCGCCGGCGGCGTCCGTCACGTCGCGATCGGCAGCGCCCCCGTTCCCGACCTGCTCGCAGGCGAGGCCGGAACGCTGATCACCCACGAGCCCGACCCCGACTAGCTGCCCTCGGGACAGAATGGACGCTTCTACACACCCTGGTGTGGACAAAACTCCAATCGGAGCCGTGCCGCCGGCGATGACGGAGCTGCGGCGCGAGGTGCGCGCGGCGGGGATCGAGGGGCTGGTCGACCTGAGCCGGTCGGAGCCGCTGCCGGTGCCGCTGTCCGACGAGTGCGCGGAGCGGGTGGCGGCGGAGTTCGGGCGGGCGCGGCAGTACTCGCCGCCGGGTGGGCTGATGCCGGTGCGCGAGGCGGCAGCGCGCTATGCGAGCGCGCGGACGGGGTTGACGATCGACGCCGCCGACGTGACGATCACCGCCGGCGCGATGGCGGGTCTCGCGGTCGCGCTGCGCGCGCTGATCGAGCCAGGCGACGAGGTCCTCGTACCGGTCCCCTACTTCCACTCCTATCCGAAGCAGGTGGCGATGCTCGGCGGGGTGCTGCGACTCGTCGACGCACGGCCCGAGCAAGGCGAGCTGACGCCGGAGGCGCTCGAGCGCGCGCTGAACCCGCGCACCCGCGCGCTGCTGCTCTGCAACCCGGGCAACCCGAGCGGCGTGCTGCTCGATCGCGAGCGGCTCGCCGCGATCCTCGCCGCGCTACCGCCGTCAGTCGCCGTGATCGCCGACGAGGTCTACGCGGAGTACGTCTACGGCGCCGCGAGCGACGACGTGCCGCGAGGCACCGGCCATCCCGAGCGGCCGCCCGACCCACACTTCGCGAGCGCACTTGCCGTCGCCGCGGACGAGGACGCCGTTCGCGAGATGGTGGTGCTCGACACGGCATCGAAGACCGCGGCGATGCCCGGCTGGCGAGTGGGGACCGCGGTGTCGACGCCGGGCCTGGCACCGCGCCTAGCCCAAGCCGCCGCGACGCTCAGCGGCGCGCCGAACACGCTCGCCCAGATCGCCTTCGGCGCCTGGCTCGACGACCCGCCGCAGCTCGACCGGATGGCGCCGTATCGGCCGAGACTGCGCGACGTGCTCGACGCTCTCATCGCCGGCGGCCTGACCGTTAGGCCGCCGGACGGCAGCTACTACGTCTGGGCAACCGACCTCCGGGACGGCAGCGACGCCGCGCCGTCGACGGACGCCGCACTCGGCTCCGCCGGCGGCGAGGACGGGCCCGCCTTCGGCTCGACCGACACCGCTCTCGAGCTCGCCCGGCGCTCCGGCGTACTCGTCTGGCCCGGAATTCTCTTCGGGGATTCGCGAAGTGTGCGAATATCCCTGAGCGTGCCCCGCCGCGAGCTGCGAGACGGGGTGATCAGGTTCACGGACTCATGGAGGGAGGTCCGGGAGGGTGACATTTCTATTTCTAGATCCGGGCGCTGACGCCGGCCGGCGCGACGTCTACCGGCTCGCGCAGTCGCTCGGCATGGGCGTCACCCTGATCGCGCCGCGCAATCCCCACGACGCCACCGGCGTCGACGCGCGGATCGCCGCCAATCCGACCGACCCCGTCGAGGTGCTGGCGGCAACCGCCCACCTCACCAACGTCGAGGGCGTCGTCAACTGCAGCGAGTCCTGCCTGCGCACACAGGCGGCGCTCGTCGAGCGCCACGGCGTGCCGGGAATCCACCCCGAGACCGCCGCCGTCTGCCGCGACAAGCAGCTGATGATGCGCCGCTTCGAGCAGCACGGCGTGCCGATCGGGCGGCGCCGCGTCGTCTCGAAGCTGGCCGACATCCCCGAGGCAGTGCGCGACGTCGGCACCCCGGGTGTGCTGAAGCCGAGCACCGGCGTGGCGAGCCTGTTCACCGTTCGCTTCGACTCCGAGGACGAGCTCGACCGCTGGTTCGCGCAGTTCGACGCCGCCGCGAGTGGCCATCACTCCGCGGCGATCCGCGAGATGGACGGCCGCTGGCTGGTTGAGGAGTACCTCGACGGTCCAGGCTTCAGCGTCGAGTCGCTGACGCTCGGCGGCGAGACGACGCATGTCGCGGTCTGCAAGAAGGGCGAGATGTCGCAGCCGTTCTTCCTCGAGACCGGCCACACCTGTCCGGCGCCGATCGCCCCCGACCTGCGCGAGAAGATGGAAGACGTCGCCGGCCTGGCGATCCAAGCGCTGGAGATCACCGATGGCATCACCCACGCCGAGATGAAGCTGACCTCGCGCGGCATCCGCGTGCTCGAGGTCGGCGCGCGAATGGGCGGCGGCTCGATCCGCCAGGTGGTCAAGCTGGCGACCGGGGTCGACCTGCTCGAGCTGACGCTGGAGCTGGCGCGTGGGCGCAAGCCGGAGATCGCGCCGCTGACCGACGGCGGCGCGGCGAGCCGCAGCTGGTTCCCCGAGCGGCCGTGCGTCGTCACCGACATGTCGCGCGCCGACGAGCTGCTCGAGCTGCCCGGCATCGTCGCGGTCAACCGCTGGACGCCGGAGGGCGACGTCTACCGGCTGCCGCCGGACGGTTACCGCGAGATCCTCGGGGTGGTCGCGACGGGCGCGACGCCAGAGCAGGCGACCGAGCGCGCCGAGGTAGCGGGTCTACTTGCGCACCATCTCGATCAACCGTGCA
>CBFGZN010000015.1:0-21704 GCA_965653255.1 uncultured Solirubrobacterales bacterium
TGACGCCGGCGGCTGGCTGGGACGACTCGATCACGAGGCCGAGCTTCTTGCTCGCCTGAAGGCTGCCAAGACGGCGGACGTTCCGCCGGCTGGCACCCCGCCGACGGAGGACCTGGATTTCGACAATGACCCCAGGGTGCGTGAGGACCACCTGGACGCCCGGTTTGCGCAGTTGTCTGCCGGCGGATAGGTAGTTCGCTCGCGCTCCGTTAGCCCAAGGAGCAACCACCATGATCACAGTTGCTGATCGCGTGAAGATGTCGAAGGAGGTCTGGACCTACACTCGACTTGAGAAGCAGTTCTACAACCAGAACCCCGTTCTGGACAAGATCAAGCGGACCAAGAAGTTCACCATCGGCCAGACGGCCAAGGTGCCGATGCACACCGGGCGTTCCGGCGGCATCACGGTCACCGGCCCGAATGGCACGGCGGCGCTGAACGGTCCGGGCAAGCAGCTCACCGACACCGCCGAGTTCGGCATCTCCTACAACTGGGGCTACATCGGCCACGAGTTCGGGGCGATGAACCAGGTCCACGGTGGCGCCGTTTCCTTCGGCTCGTCTATCGAGCTGGAGATGACGGGGATCGTCAACGATCTCGACAACTCCGTTATGCGGCAGTTGGCGGGCGTCGGTGGCGGTCTGATCTGTGAGTGCGCGACGACCACCACGTCCACGACGGTCAACCTGGAGCCGGTCTCCGGCTTCAACGCGATCTCGCGCGGGCACATCTACGCCGGCCTACCGATCATGATCGGTACGGAGTCGACGGAGAATTCGGTGGTCGCTGACCGCACGATCCTCCGCGTCATCGAGGACGAGGACGCACCCCAGATCGTCGTCTCGGGTGCGGCTATCTCTACCGCTGCTGGCGACTTCGTGTCGCTGAAGCAGTCTCGTGACGGCGCGACCTCGGTCGAGATGTCGTCGCTGGTCGAGATCGCCGGCTCCACTGCTGCCCTTGGTGGCAAGGATCCGTCGGTTGCGGGGAACGAGTACTGGAAGCCGGTCGTGGACTCCACGACCACCGTGCTTTCGCTGCCGTTCATCCGCAAGCTCTACCGTCGCATCCATCAGCGTGGTGGAGGCAAGCCGGACACCGTCTGGACGAGCCTCGACCTCGTGGATGCCTACGAGGAGCTGTTGCAGAATCAGGTTCGCTTCCAGCCCGGCAAGCTGTCGGACGGCGCGGATCTGAAGTTCCGCAACCTGGAGTGGTACGGCGACGTTCGCCTGTACTCGCACAACCTGCACATGCTCGCGCTGAGCGACTTCGTGCTGGCCCAGGGCGAGTACGACAAGCCGACCTGGATGTCCGACGTGCAGGGCACCAACACCGGCATGGTTTGGAACCAGGGGTCCACGAGTTTCGTGGACGCGATCTGCTACGCGCTCGGTCTCGGCGTGCATCGTCGCAACACCCACGGTTCGGCCACGGCGTTGCAGGCCGACTAGTAGCGCCCGGCGGGGGCTGTCTTCGGACGGCTCCCGCCGGTTTCTCTTCGAGCGGGGTCATCGGCCCCTGTCCCCATACGGAGGATTCATCATGGCTCTGACCGTCAGAAAGCCCGACCCGCGCACCGATTCGGTGTGGGGCAACCTGAAGGTGAAGTTCCGGCTGATCGACTTCGACAGCTCCTATGCGGCTGGCGGCGAGTCGCTCGCCCCGCGCGACTTCGATCTGCGCCACATCGCCCACATCAGCATCGCCCCGAAGGTGGGCTTCACCTTCGAGTGGGACCGCGCGACGAAGAAGCTGAAGGCGTTCGCGCGCAGTGTCGCCAACACTTCGATCAAGATCGAGGACAACGACTCTGCCGCTTCTCAGGGCGTCGCCGCCTACGTCCATGTCGACGAGGTGCTGGAGCAGGGCTCGACGCTCGCGCATCTGGAGTTCGTCTCTCCGACGAACGCCGACGGCACGGGCACGTTGACCGATGGCGGCCCGACCTACTACATCCAGGACGACGACAACGCGGCCTCTGGCGGCGCGGCGCTGTACTTCGACGAGGATGCGGCGCTCGGCTCCCGTCTGCTGGCGAACTGTGGCCGCGACTGCTTCGTCAACGTTGGTAGCGGACGGTTCGTCAAGATCACCCACCACGCGACGCCGGGCACCCCGGGCGTCCAGGTGTACTTCGACGAGGACGCGGCCAACACCTATGAGCGGCTGCGGTTCGTCTCGCCGACCAACACCGACGGTTCGGATACCACGTCGGGCGAGGTCGCGAGCGCGATCAACCTGGCGTCGCTGACCGATGTCGAGGTCATGGCCGTGGGGACCGGGGGCTAGCCATGTGGCTTCCCCCGAAGCTCTCGCGGGAGCTTGAGCAGGAGAACGCTCGTGACAACGCTGAGACGCTGGCGATGTTCGAGACGTGTCAGGGGTGGGATCGGGAGCTGAAGGCTGTCGATCCCCTCCTGGAGCTTGCTCGCGCGATGCCGAACGCCGATCCGGCGAACGGCTTGAAGCCGGGGTTCTGGCACATCCTGCGTCACAACCCCGGCGCTCCGATTACTGCGGAGCCCCTGGAGTGGCCGGATGGCCGTCCCAGGGAGCCCGGGGGCTGGATGCTGGACATGCTCGCCCAGAGCGATCTCTGGAACGAGCGCGCGCTGCGTGACCGTCGTGAGGTCAAGCAACGTCTTGCCGATGCGAAGCAGCGCGATCAGCAGCGTGAGGCCGAGGCGCGCGCCGACGAGTTGAACGAGCGACTGGAGTCCACTCAGCGCGAGTCGATCCTCTTTGCGGACAACGTGAAGTTCAAGGCCCGTGCGGGCGCGAGGACGGCATGACGTTCGCTGATCTGGTCGCGGAGCTAGCCGCCCGTGGCTTCGACTATTTGCAAGACGACTCCACGGGGGTCGCCAGGCTGAAGCGCTGGATCAACGCGGCCTATCGCACGGATATCTGTGCGGTTGAGCCGTGGCCGTGGCTTGAGACATCGACCACGGGCACTGCGCCGTTGCCGATCACCGACCTGCGCGACATCATGTACGTGGCGAATCTCGACGAGAAGTACACGTTGTCGGTGCTCGACGTTCGCGACATTGCTGAGCGCGATCCGAACGGTCTGGCGACTGGTCCGGCGGTCGGCTACTGGCTCGACGGCTCGACAGTCAAGGTCTGGCCGGACGACGGCGTGAATCTGGAGGTCCGGTATGTCCGCAAGCCGACCGCACTCGTCAGTGACGGCGACACGCCGCTGGTGCCTGAGGAGTACCGCCCGCTGATAGTCGATCGCGCTGCTGTGCTGGCGTACCGCGATTCCGACAACTGGGAGGCCGCGAACGCCGCTCAGGCGATGTTCGTCGCCGACATGGAGCGGATGACCGACGCGGAGTTCTCGCGGTCGCCGTCCGAGTTCATCGGTCGCAGCCAGGATCACGAGGGCTGATGTACCAGTCGGTCACTGTCCCGCGCTTCGACGGCGGCGTTTTGCTGACGGCCCAGCCGGGCGTGCTTGGCCCCGACCAGCTTCTCGACGCCCTGAACGTCGAGTTCTCGGAGGCCGGCTCTGTCCGTCAGAGGGCGGGCTACGCGAAGCTGACAAGCTCGGTTCTGACGAACCAGCCGGATTCGATCTGCCCGTACTACACGTCGGGCGGCACGAAGAGGCTGATCGTCGGGAACGGCAATCGGCTGGACGTGCTGACGAGCTTCCCCGGCGCGAGCGCGGCGAACTCCACGTCGCCGACCGCCAGCCCGCATTTCTTCGCTCGCTTCGGCGGACCAACGGCTGAGGTGGTCTACATCGCCAACGGCACCGATCAGGTGCGCAAACTCAGCGGTACGACGTTCTCGACGCCTGCCGGCCTTTCTGGCGAGACCGGGCGCTTCCTGGCCGTCTGGGACAACCGCTTGGTGACCGCCCGAGAGGGCGGTGCTACGGCGGGCAACAACCCGTCGTCGGTGCGCTTCAGCGACCCGGCGGACCCGGAGAACTTCACGGCCAACATCTTCGAGGATCTGGACCCCGGCGACGGTGAGCAGATCATGGGCGTGGCGACGTTCCGCGAGCTGCTGTTCGTCTTCAAGGAGTCGAAGTTCTTCGTCTTCGACTCCGCTGGCGTGGATGCCGATGGCGAGTTCGATCCCTCCTATCGGCGCGTCGACAACGGCGTAGGGCTGGCCGCCAGTCGCGCTATCGCCTCCGGCAGGGACGGGATCTACTTTCTGGACCGCAAGGGCGTCTACCGCACTACGGGTTCTGATCCGGTTGCGGTATCCGAGGCGTTGGAGCCGTTCTTCACCGGCACCCCGTCGGTGTACTTCCAGTCGTCGCCTATCAACCGTTCCGCGATCGACAAGTGCGCAATGGCGTTCCACGACGAGCGGATCTGGCTGGCGTGCCCTACGGGTGCGAGCTCTGCGAATGACCTGACTTGGGTGTTGGACCCTCGGACGGGCTCGTGGGCGCCCCAGGGCCTTCCCATCGCCGCCATGTGCAGCTTCCGGCCAGCGTCCGACGACGAGCTGGTCTTCGCCTATTCGGGCGGCACAAAGAACGTCGGTCGCCACTCCGACGCCTACACGGCCGACGACATGGCCTCCGACAACACCGGAGGCTCGGCCATCGTGTCGCGTGCTCGCTACGGCTGGCAGGACATGGGCGTCCCGGGTGTCAAGACCGTCAGGGAGGCCCGCTTGGTCGGCGAGGGCGGTTGCAGCGTCCGCCTGACCAACGACTGGAAGGACACCGGTCGTGATGCGTCGGTGATCTTCAGCGCCGCCGATCTCGCTGACCTTTGGACGACGGACCCGGGTGATGTCTGGACCGACGATCCCGACGACGTGTGGGGGCCGTATCGCCAGCCGACGCCGAAGCTTGTGCGCGGCGGCATGAACCGTCAGGGGTCTGTGTTCAGCCTGGCGATCAGCAATTCGACGTTGAACAGGACTTGGGCGTTGCATCGCGTGGATTTCCATCTGCGCGAGCAGAAGATTGAGTCGACACCGGAGAAGACATGAGCGACGTTTCACTCACCAACACCATCGCGACGGGCCAGCAGCGTTCGGCGTCGAAGATCCAGAAGAACTTCGAGGATCTGCGCGATTTCGTCAACGGGGATGGGTGGATCGATCTGTCGAAGATCGGCTCCGATGTCGCCGCCGCGCTGTCACTGTCGCAGTCGGACAGCGTCCGTCGCGGCAAGTCGATCACTGCGACGGAGCAGGGCCGCACGAACACGGGTTACGGGCCGCTGTCGGGGACCTCGGGAGTCGATGCGACCGATGAGGTCCGGGATGTTGTGCTGGCAACTGACGGGCTACTGATGGTCGGCTATCGAGCGATATGGAAGGAGTCGGTCGCGGCCGCCGCCCGCGCAGCCAGCTTCATCGATGGCGAGCAGATCAAGGTCTACGAGGCACAGGGTAATCCAGCGTTTCCGACCCAGGCGGCGGGGATGGCTTCGGCGGCCGGCGTGGGCTACTACTCTGTATTGCATTCATCGGGAGCAGGGCTCGTGAGCGACGAGGCCACCCCAGACACGACGATGCCGACTACGGGTGTCGTGCTCGGGAGCTACAACACATCGGCCAACGCGCGCAGCTCGATTGATAACGGCAATTCCGTGCCGTGGGAGGGAACGACCCGGACGGGCATCTGCGTCATCGAGGGACTCGCGGCCGGCACTTACGACGTTAGCGTTCGCTTCAAGGCGACCTCGGGCACCGTGACCGCCAAGGACCGCAAGCTGTGGGTCTGGACGCTGGGTTTCTAGCGACGGGTCTCGATTAGGCGACAGGCGCGATTCATCCGCCAGCCACGGACGGGCGTACCGTTCGACCAGACGACATCGCCGCGAGCCCAGCGACGTTTTCGCACCCCGCAGTGAGCGTAGGCATCGGCAAAGACCTCCTCGCCTCTCGGCACCCACTGGTAGCTCGGTCGGCCAAGGACCCGAAGAAAGCGGGCACGCGCCGCGCCATTCAGCGACATGCTGTCGAAGGCGTGCCCGACCTCGTGCAGGAGCGTGGATCGCTTCGAGCGACGATCGGTGCCCCACACGTAGACGTATGCCTCGTCAAGCGAGATGCACCCAAATACCATCTCGCCGCAGTGAGTAACTGATTGTGTGTTGTCGGAGTCGCCCGCGTGGACCGTCAGCGTAAGGCTCGGTGTGGGAACCCTCGCCGTATCCACCCACCCCTGATAGGGCTGCGCCACTCGCCCATCGGGTGTCACGAGCGTCACCGCGTGCGCTGCTTCCCCCAGCCCTAATACGGCAATCGCTGCGACAACCCCCGCCAGTCCCTTCACCCCGCCCACCCTAGCGAGGTTCCATGAGTATTTCCATCGAGCAGGTAGAGCACAACGGCGTCTTGGATGCCCCCGGAGTTCAGCGCCAGCTACGAAAGCTGGCCGGTGTGTTCCCGCTTGCCGGCAATCTCCTGCGCAACAAGGCGGTCGGTACGGCGCAGCTTGACGACGGGGCCGTAGGCACGACGCAACTCGCCACCGCGATTCAAGAGGCATTGATTCCGGCAGGGACGGTTCTCGCCACGGCGCGTTCGGCCGCCCCTACGGGCTTCCTGCTCTGCGATGGCTCGGCGGTTTCTCGCACCACGTACGCGACGCTGTTCTCCGCGATCGGTACGACCTATGGCGCTGGCAACGGCACTACGACCTTCAATCTTCCCGATCTCCGGGGTCGCGTTCCGGCGGGTGTCGACGGCGCCGCTGGACGGCTAGCAGCCAACGATGCGCTGGGCAACTCGGGCGGCGTCGAGACCGTCACCCTCACGGTCAACCAGATCCCAGCCCACGATCACCCGCTGGCGTTGAACTTCGCTGCGTCGGGCAGCGGAGACGGGAACGGTGCGTGGCGCGGGCAAACGGGGGTCTTGAGCGATACGGACATACCTATCAAGGATCGCGGCGGTGGTCAGTCGCACACGAACTTGCAGCCCTATCAGATCGTCAACTGGATGGTGAAGACCTGATGGCTACCTACACGGCTAAGAAGATCGCTTCGTTCAAGCCGAATCCGCGGGCTTCGATTCCGAAGGCTCCGAAGGTGCTGGGGGTCAAGCGGCAGGTTGCGAAGTTCCAGCCGAAGAAGATCGTGCCGACCGCTCCGGCGAAGTCGACCTACCAGCCGTTGTCGGGCTTCAGGCCGCCGGCTGCACCTTCGGCCTCACCTTCTCCGGCCTCTCCGCAGGCCCAGCCGTTCGACGACGCCTACGAGGATCAGGTTGGTCTAGCGAACCGTCAGTACGGCCAGACGGTTGAGGGCATCAACTATCAGCAGGGCCAGGTGAAGCGCCAGTACGGCTTCGACGACCCATCCGATCCGTTCAACGCTATGGCGATGCTGACCCGCGCCTATCAGCAGGGTCAGCGTCGGACGCTGAACACAGCGGGCAACGTGTACAGCTCGGCGCATCTGCGCAACACGGACGCGAATCGCTTCCAGTACATGCAGTCCGAGGGCGATCTTCGGTCGAAGTACCAGGAGGCGCTGCACGCTCTGGAGCAGCAGCGTGCCCAGGCGGGGATCGATCGCGACACGACGATCGGCAACGCGAAGTTGGATGCGTTGGGTCGCGCGCCGCGCGCTGATGATCCCGGCCCTGCCGCTCAGGCCGGTCCAGCGAAGCCCGATCCGACGAAGTACTACAACCATCCTGTCGTCGTCCAGACCCAGCAGCTTGCTCAGCGGCTTTGGAATTCGGGCAAGCGCTCTGGTCCGAAGTGGGGCGACATCAAGTCCATTCTCGGCTACGACCCGCGCGCCAGCGGAGGGTTGAGTTTCCGCCGGTAGGAGGTTCCTTATGGCTCAGGGTTTTAAGCCGCTCGGTGGCGGTCGGTTCCGAAATGTCAAGTCCGGTTCGCCCCGGAAGGGCAAGGTGTTCCGCAAGGTCGACGGCGCGCACGTCTACAAGATCGGTGGCCGGACGGTGTCGATCAAGGGCGCTCCGAAGTCGAAGGCGCCCGCAAAGCCCAAGACGCCAGCCAAGCCGAAACCGGCTCCGTTCGATCTCGCCGCGCCTCTGACACGTCAGACATTCAAGGCAGAGCTGAAGGCCGCGACCGGTTTGAAGTTCGGTCCGCAGGAGCGTCAGCTTGACGCGGAGCGCCGGGTCTCTGATCAGCAGATTGCGAATACTGGCTCGTGGTACGACGACTACCTGGCGGCGGCTGAGCGTGCTCGACAGAGCGGCCAGCAGGGCTTTCAGCAGGCGGCGGGCAACATCCGATCGGCGACCGGCGCAGCCACCGCTCAGTCGAATGCTCAGAACGCTCAGCTTTCGCAGCAGGCTCAGGAGGCCGCTGCGAAGCTTGGGGCGACTGCGAATCCGGAGTTGGATGCCATCGCCGCTCGTGCGGTCCAGAGCCGCCAGGCGACGGGATTGGCGCAGGCGGGTCTTGTCGACTCTCTCGGCGCGTCGAACAACGCCTACATGGCCGACCGGGGCCGAATCGGTGCCGGGGCGAAGCTGTCCGCCCTCCAGCAAGAGGCGGGCAACCGTCGCAAGATCGAGTCGGCCGCACGCGACGTGGCGACCGAGAAGGGTCAGTTCCGCGCCGAGTTCCGCACACAGGCGCGTGAGAAGGAGCGCACTTACGGCCTGGAGCGCGCGGCGTTCGGGCTCGACACTTTGAAGGCGAAGCTCGACGCGAAGGACGATGCGGCCAGTCGTCGGCTTGCGCGGGTGAAGCTGCGCGAGGACCGGATGCGAGATCGCCGCGATTTCGCTGCCGGTCGGGACGACGAGGCGTTCGACCGGGCCGACACGTTAGCCGACAACCAGCGCGCGGATCGTGGCGGCGGTGGGGCGTCAAGCCTCACGCCCTCGCAGCGTCGCGGCTATCAGGCCGATCTCGGCCAGGCCTACTCGCTTGCTCAGGCGTACATGAAGAACGGGCGGCTGAAGAAGGGCGTCTCGCCTGGGTCTGTCGTCGCCGGTCTGGTCGGCAAGAAGGGTTATCCGCGCGATCTGGCTAAGGCGGCCGTTCAGCGTGCTGTCAACGGTGGCGTCGATCCGGCGCTTGCCCGTGCGATCAAGCGCAAGTACGGCGTCAACGTCAAGACCCGGAAGCCGTCGAAGAAGGTCAAGACGATTGCGGGCGTCCCGATCATCGGCGGGAAGCCGACGCCGTAGTGGCTCGCAAGGTCAAGACCATCGCCGGCATTCCGCTGGCGGACGTGAAGCGTGGTGCGCGCAAGGTTGCGAAGACCAAGCCCGCGCCGAAGCGCAGGGTGTCGCTTCCGACGGGGCTTCCTGCGCCTGCGTTCGAGCCGCAACGCAAGAGGGCGGTCGCGAAGACCAAGCGCGCTGAGGCGAAGGTCCCGGCGTCAAAGGTCAAGACCGCTCCGGGCCTCCCCCCTCGCGGCGACATCACTTCGCCGAAGCAGATCCCGAAGGCGATCCGCAAGGACTTCGTTCGGATGGAGCGCGGCTCGGGCGAGTCGGTCTACCTGCCGAAGAAAAGGGCCGAGCGGATCTCTGACCGTCAGAAGGCCGAGGCAAAGCTTCGCCTTCTCGCTGACCGGCGAGACCGACGCGGCACCGCATCGCCGAAGCCGGCCGATCTAGAGATTGCTGGCCTGAACATCGACCGGCTGTCCGGCAAGGCTGGACGTGCCGCTATCGACGTGCTTGAGCAGACCACTCGCCCGCTGCATGGCATCGCGGGCGGTGCGCGCGCTGCGGTCCAGGGTCATTCCCCGACTTCGAGGAAGTTCGCTGAGGCGGTTTCTGCTGGCCTGTCGAACGAGGAGAAGTACACGTTCTCCGACGTGCTGAAGGAGGCGGGAGTCAAGAACAAGACCGTTGCCGGGGTCGCCGGGTTTGGCCTCGACGTGGCGCTCGACCCAACTACTTACGTTTCGTTCGGTACCGCGTCGGTGGCTAAGAACGCAGCGTCGAAGGCGGCTGCCAAGAAGGTGTTGACTCGCGAGGCTGCGCGCAAGGCTGGGAAGCTGGCGGCGCCGGCCGTCAAGGCGACGGATGCGGGTGAGAGGGCGTCTCGCAAGTCCTACCGTCGAGCGCTCGCTCAGGGCAAGTCGAAGCAGGAGGCCAAGCGCCTGGCGGACGAGGCGGCGGCCAAGCGCAACTTGGCTCGCCAACAGCGGCGTGCTGGAACGCTCGACGCTCGTGCTGGGCGTAGGGCTGGCAAGCGTGCTGCGGCGAAGGCCCCGGATAGCCACGGGCTTCAGGTCGGCTTCGGCGGCGCGAACGCAACGATCCCGATTGCGCCAAAGCTGCACCGCGACCCGACCCGTGTCGGTCGCGCTGCGCGGGAGCTGGGTACGACGTTTTCGCCGCATATCCGGCCTGCCGGGGTCGGCAACGACGAGTTCCGTGCGGTGAAGGGCGCGACGCGCGAGGCGCGTGCTGGGGCGGCCCGTGGCCGTGATCGCGCGATTGCCCGGGCGGCGGCTTTCGCGAACGCAATTCCGCCAGCGCGGGCGTCTGAGGTCATCGACGCTATCGAGCGCGGCACCGTCTACGACATTCGAGATCGGGGCCTGCGCGAGGCGGCCGAGGGGATCGAGCGCGAGTTCCGCGCCGCGCGCAAGGCCGAGATCCGTTCGGGTGTCGGCACCGCTGCGGTGTCCGGTCCGCGTTACTTCGCCCACATGCTCGACGAGGCGCTGGATTCCGCGAAGGGCGGAAAGGCGGGCACGACGATCCGGGCGAGCTACGGGAAGACGCGCCAGCATCGCGGCACGATCGCTCAGATCGAGGCGGCGGGCGGCCCGAAGTTCTCGAAGGACATCCCGACTGTTATCGCTCGCCGCTTGTCGCAGTCGGCGCTCGATGTGGCGAAGGCGAAGATGGCGCAGGGCGTCGGCAAGGCCGGGCGGCCGGTGACGGAGGGCGCTCAGGTCAAGGCGGGTGAGGCGGTCTTTGAGATTGCCGCCGGGAAGGTCCGCGCGCTCGACCCAAGGGATGCCGCCGACAAGCGCCTGTTGGCGCGTGTTGCGGCCGGCGAGTCGGACAAGAAGCTCGTCATCCTGAACGAGGATTTCGTGAAGCGCCAGGTTAAGGGTGTCGCGCCCGCGGATGAGCGCAACATCGTCGGCCGAGCTTTCGACAAGGTGACCGGCGGGTTCAAGTACATCTCGACGGTCCCGAACCCGGGGTTCCATCTTCGCAACCTCTATGGCGACACCCAGAACGCTTATCTGGCGCAGGGCGGCGGCAAGCTGGTGAAGAACACCGTCGTGGCCGGACGTACGTTGAAGGCGCTGCACAAGTCCGAGGAGGGCATGCGTTCCGTCGGCCTGAAGCGCGCGCTTGGGGCTACCACGAAGGTCAAGGACCAGTACGGCCGAAGCCAGTCGGTCAGCCTGGAGAAGCTGGCGCACGAGGCGGCCCAGTCGGGCGCGATCCGCCAGGGCTTCATCGAGCGCGAGCTGCCGGAGCTTTGGCGGGCGAACGAGGCTGGCGTGAAGAAGGTCGAGAAGGGCGGCAAGCTGACGCGATACGCCGGCCGGACGATCCAGTCCCGCGAGGACATCATGCGTCTGGCGACCTACATCGGTGCTCGCAAGGAGGGCCTGGCGGCTCGTGAGGCGGCAGACCGGGTTGCTCGCCACCACTTCGACTATGGCGATCTGTCGCCGTTCGAGCGGTCGGTCATGCGCCGCCTGCTGCCGTTCTACACCTTCACCGCTCGCAACGTGCCGCTACAGGCCAAGAGTGTCGTCCAGCGACCTGGCAAGTTCGCGAACGTCCAGAAGGCCCGGGAGGAGATCGCGAAAGCGCAGGGGATCGACCTGGCCGAGTTTGAGGCCGGGTTGCGCGAGTTTCAGTTGCGCACCGCGCCGATCCCGCTAAGACGCGGTGGTGAGGTGTTTGCCGTTTCGACGGCGTTGCCGCTGGGTGACTTGAACGAGCTTCCACTGCCGCGCGATGGCAATTTCGCCGCGAAGAATCTCGCGGAGTGGCGCGACAAGTTCACGGCGATGCTGAATCCGCTGATCCGCACGCCGGTCGAGCTGTCGGCGAACTACAACTACTTCTTCCGGGGACCGATCGAGCGCGACGAGTCGCCGCTTGTTGCGGCTCCCGCGTTCGTGTCGGGTTTGCCCGCCTCGGTCCGCAGGTCGCTCGGCGTCGTGTCCGACTACCAGGACCGCCGTTCGGGCGAGAAGGGCTGGGGCTGGCCGGCGAAGGTCGACTACGTGTCGAAGGTGCTGATGCCTGGTCCGCCCGGCGCAATCATGCGCCTGTCGGAGGAGGGCGAGTCCCGCCGGGGCCAGGGACGTGGGGCCAAGGCGCTGTCCTACGTAGGCGGCATCCGGGCGGATCGCGTGGATCCCGAGACGGCAGAGATCGACGTGCTGTTCGGTGTGCGTCAAGGGTTGCTGAAGCGTCGTGCGGAGCTTGGCCAGCGTGGCCAGGGCTCGGCCGGGTACGGCAAGCGTCAGACGCGCGAATACGAGCGGATCAAGGCAGACCTGAAGAGGGTCGAGGCGAGGATTACCAAGCTGTCCGGCAAGCGCGGCGATAAGCGTCCGCTGCTACAGCGCCCACGTGGCGCGTCCAATGATCCGCTGGGGCTTTCTGGATCGACGGTCGACGACGACCCGCTTGGCCTGAGCGAGAAGGCGACGGACTCCGATCCGCTCGGCCTCCTGAAGTAGCCCCGACCCCTGGAGCACTCATGTTTCGCGTTATCGCGCTGGTCTGCGTGGCGCTGACCCCTGGAGTTTCAATGGCCTCTTCTTACGGAGACATCCGCAAGCTCGACCACGAGCAAAAGCGCATCATCAAGAAGCTGATCGCGGGCGGCCGCAAGCACCTGGCGGATCTTCCACCTCGCGAGCGCCGCAAGGCGATCAACACGGCCATCGCGGTCGGCTATACGGAGTCGCGTTACCGCAACCTGCCTGGCGGCGATCGCGACTCGCAGGGTTGGCGTCAGGAGCGGGCGATGTACTACCCGAATCCGCGCGATTTGGATGCGTCGGTCAAGCGCTTCTACGACGAGTACCGCGCGGATGCGAGTAGGGGCGCCGATCTCGGGACTCGCGCCCAGCAGGTGCAGCAGTCCGGCACCCCGCACGTCTGGGACAGCCTGGCGCCGATGGCGAACCGGATCCGTAAGGAGTTCAGCGGTAAGGCCGGCGGTCAGAAGTTCTCGCCGAAGCGCGCAGGGGCGACCAAGACGATCCCCGGCGTTGACAATTCCGATCTGCGCAAGCAGCTCAAGCTCAACTATCTGGCCGAGCGCGGCAAGCCTGGCGGGTTGCTTGAGCTAGCGTCCGGGCTCAAGCAGGCGGTCGATACGCCGGCTCGCCAGGTGCCGGTCAAGAATGGCGGCGAGCTGCTTGTTGGCGCCGCGCTGAAGGGGCTGGACGGCAACCCGCGCCTCGGCAGCACTGGAGGCGCAATCCGGCCGTCGGACATCATCCGCCGCGCCGAGAAGGTCGACAAGATCAACAACGCCGGCAAGCTGCCCTACCAGTGGGGCGGCGGCCACGGTCTGACGCCCGCGAAGCTCGGCGAGCTGGTCGACTGCTCGGGCTTCGTGTCGCAGCTTCTCGGCGTGTCGCCGCGCGTGTCGGGCCAGTTCGCGCAGTCGTGGGGCAAGCCCGGCAAGGGCAAGTTCGTCACCGTCTACGCGAACCCAGAGCATGTCCTGATGTCGGTCAAGGATCCACGCAGCGGCAAGCTGCGTTGGTTCGGCACGTCACGCCAGAACCCTGGCGGTGGTGCCGGGGAGATCAGCACACCCGACGCCGGCTACCTGTCGGGCTTCACGGCGCGACATCCGGGGAGGGCCGGCCGATGAGTGCCGACGATCAGGCGTTCCTCGTCGCCCACGTCGACCGTGTTGCCGAGGGTCTGGTTCGCGAGATCCGCGCTGTCCACCATCGCATCGACGAGTCGCAGGCCCAGGCGACGAAGGAGCACGACGAGGTGAAGCTGACGCTCGCCCACGCCGTACAGCGCGTCGATGCCCTGGAGTCGCGTAGGGACCGCCAACTTGGCGCTCGTGGCGTCTGGATGGCGTGGGGCGCGGTCGCTGGCGTCATCGCTGGTCCGACCGTCGCCGTCGCGTTGCATTTCTTCGCCGGCTGAGCCGGCCCCATCGACCCGTAGGAGGTCACCATGCCGAAGCAGTACGAGCGCCTAGTGCGCAACCGGTCGTCGCGCAGAGGCGTGACGCCAAAGATCATCGTTCTTCACACCACCGAGGGACACAACCGGCCTGGCACGTCGGATCTGGACGGCCTGGCGGGCTGGTTCGACAACCCCGGATCGCAGGCGTCCTCGCATGTGGGGATCGACGCCGAGGGCAACAAGGTGCGAATGGTGCCCGATGCCGAGAAGGCATGGACGCAGGCGATGTTCAATTCGCTCGCGCTCTCGGTCGAGCAGGTGGGTTTCGCATCATTCTCGAAGCGCGACTGGATCCGCAGCTACCACGCCGGCTTAAACGCCGTCGCCGACCAGCTCGCAGAGTGGCATGTCGACTACGGCATTCCGCTCAAGCGCTCGACCACGCATGGCGTGTGCGAGCACGTCGACCTCGGGGCTGCGGGCGGCGGTCATCACGACTGCGGCGCCGGCTACCCGCTGACCTACGTGCTCTATTTGGCGCGCCTCAAGGCATGGCGCCGTCGCGGGCGCAAGCGAGTCGGTCGAGGCCGCGCGCGCTTCTACAAGAGCCGCGTGCTGCATCAGCAGCGCCGCTACGGCGTCAAGAACCCATCCACGGTCTAGGAGGCCACCATGTTCGTCAAGAACCTCATTCGCGATCTGATCTCGCTTCGGCTGCCCGTGACCGCTGGTGCGGTCGTAGCGACCGTCCTCGCGCTCGTCGAGCCGTTCGGCGTGCAACTCGGCGGTGAGACCACCGCAGCGATCACTGGGGCGCTCGTCGCTATCGGTGTCGTCGCCGAGTACCTGGCGTCGCGATCCGGTTTCAGTCTGGCGCGTCCGTCGCAATTGCCATAGTTGCTTGCGGCTTCCCGTCCTGTCGAAACGCCCGTCACTTCGGTGGCGGGCGTTTTTCGTTTCAGCTCGCGCGTGCGCGCTCCATACGTAGTTACGTAGTAAGCGTCTTAGTACTTAGTTCCTACATCCTCACCCCTCAATGCCAAGCAGTTAGAACTAATGTGCCGAGCAGGTTTGAGGCGCACTGCCCCCTTTGCGGGGGACAGTGCGATTCTGGCGGCTTTAGGTAGCGTCGCTAGGAATCGGCCCAGAAGCTCGAACCCGCCCAGGTCGTGCTTTGCCGGGTTCTCCAAAGAGATCGCTTCTGTCTGCCTCCGGCCAAAGCCGGACACGTACGGTTTCTCTGGGATGAGGCCCCTCCAGCTCTTTGGCGCTGGTTGCACTTCGACTGCTATGGAGAGGCGACTCGGCCTAGGGGCTTCATTCGGATTGCCGCCGTGTTGTTCTGTCGGCGACGACACCTAAGCTTGCGCTTCTGGTTTCGTCGCTGCTACCAGAATATGCGGCCCGGTCGGACGGTGCAAGCCCGAAGACCGGGCCGCAGACTTTTCTGACATGTCAGAACCTTCTGGGCCGCTAGGCATCTTGGCCGGTTCTGGCTGGCAGCGGTCAGACCAATCGACTACTCTGCCGATCTGGTTTGCCGGTAGCGATGGTCGTCAGGGCGGGCATCAACAGCGGCAGCGTCAGGGGAACCGCCACGGTCGGCCCGGGGCACCCCTGACGCCCTGGGCCGGCCGCCCTTCATCTGCACGGGATCGACGCGACGTACGCTGCTGTTCCTGATGACCCTTGCTCTTTGGCAGGGGGTCGGTTAGGTTCGGCCGGCTTCATCGACAACGACCTCGCCACGGCCATTCCGTGTCAGGGGCTTGGGAGCGGCGTCGGGCGATGGAGGGAAGGGGTAGGGATGGGTTCGCATGGGAGGCGGGACGCTGGTCCGCGTCTCGACTACGAAGGAACACGATCAGGCTGGACAGGGCCGCCTGATCCTGAGAGGCTGTCGGGCGGGGTGTTGGACCGCGAGGGGGCCGAGCGCTATGAGAGGGACCGGCTCGTGCTGGACGATTGTGCGGCGCGGATCATCGCTTGCGCCCGCGACCACGCTTCGGTGGAGCGTCGGCGTCGTCTTGCTGAGCTAGCGCTTCTGCTTCTCGACGAAGCGCGGCCGGGTCCTGTGGCCGTTCTGCGATGAGCTGCTGCATCCGGTCGACGGTTTCGTTCAGCTCGTCGATCTGGCGCTGGAGGTAGGCGAGCGGGTCGGCCATCGGTTGCCTCTCAGGCAGACCGAGGATCGTCTCGACGGTTGCGCCCACGGCCTCGGCGAGGGCGGCCAGGTTGTTGGTCTGGATCGGCTCGCCGCTCTCCCAGCGCTGGATGGTCTTGAGCGACTGAATCCCGACGCGGTTCGCGAGGCCGGTTTGCGTCAGGCCGACCTCTTTCCGTAGCGCCCGTATTCGGCGACCGCGCGCCGGGTCGCGCTTCATCGAAGTCTTCATGAGTAGCGAGGCTATCGCGCATTACCGGTCATGACGACGCCTGCAATTACGCCTGCATATGGCCACGTTTCGCACCCATGCGTAAATTACGACTTGACGTGCCGCACTATATGGTGCTACGTTATATATATGACGCATTCTGAAGATGCTTCGGACCCCCTAGTTAACGCCTGCCTACGCATCCGTCGGTCAACGTTGGCCTGGTTCAAGGACTACGCGGCAAGCCAGGAGCGAACGGCAAGCGCCCAGCTCCGCCAGATGCTGGAGGAGCTGCGAGCCGAGGTTGAGCGGGAGTTGGTCGCATGAAGATGTCGATCTCGGACATCCAGATCGTTGATCGCCACCGGAAGGATCTCGGCAATCTCGACGACCTCCGGGAGTCGATTGCTGATGTCGGCCTGCTGAACCCGGTGACGGTGACTCCCACGGGCCGCCTTGTCGCTGGTGAGCGCCGACTGGCGGCGTGTTCGATGTTGGGCTGGTCGAGTGTCGAGGTTTGCGAGGTCGAGACGCTTGAAGAGGCGAGCGCCGCCCTTCGTGCGGAGTGGGACGAGAACGTATGTCGGAAAGACATGCTTCCCTCCGAGAAGGTCTCACTCGGTGCCGAGCTAGAGAAACTGGAGCGGCCGAAGGCTGCGGCCCGGAAGGCGGCTACTCAGGCCAAGCCGGGCGAGGGCGCGGTCGGTGGCGAAAACTTTTCGGGACCGGAAAAGGGAGAGGTTGGCGAGAAGGTCGGCAAGGCGATCGGCATGTCACGTCCGACATACCACCGTGCTCGCCACGTGGTCGCCGAGGCCGAGGCCGGGAACCCCGTTGCGGTCGAGGCGGTCGAGGAGATGGACCGCACCGGCAAGGTGACTCCCGCCTTCGAGAGGGTCACAGGTCGCCCTACCGAGGGCCGGAAGATCGCCGAGGGCCGCGCGAAGACCAAGCCGGCCAAGCTCGACCTCTCCAAAGAGCGGAATCGCCAGGTCGCCGATAAGGCAAAGGTCCGCATGGAGACGGCGGTCGGCATGGCTGCTGGCATCTCTAGCGGTTTCCCCCACTTGCGCCCGGATCGGGCCTTCCTCGTATCGACGGACGAAGAGATCGATGGGTGGACAGAGGTCTTTGACGAGGCCATAGCGACCATCCGCAAGCTCAAAAAGCAAATGGAGGCGCTTCGGTGAAGAAAAAGTTCTCAACCGACCATCTGCCGTTTTCGGCACTGGCTTTTGATCCGGCGTATCAGCGGGAGCTGCTGCCGGCGCGGGTCAGGGCGCTTCGGGAGAAGTGGGACCTGAACGAGGTCGGGGCGATTACCGTTTCGATCCGTACTAGCGAGCCGCGCACTGCTTATGTGATCGATGGTCAGCATCGAGTTCGGGCCGCGATGGAGCTTGGCCTGGGCGCCACGAAGGTTCTTTGTCATGTCTACCGAGGCCTGACGCTTGACGAGGAGGCCCGGAAGTTCCTCGCGGCCAACGACTCGCGTCCGGTCACTCCGTTCGACAAGTACAAGGCTGGACTGGTCGCCAATGACCCAGTGGCACTGGGGGTGCGCGACACCGCTGCGGAGCACGGCTGGACCGTCGCCGGTTCCACCAGCGACGGTCGTGTGTCGTGCGTCGCCGAGCTAACGAACATCTACACCCGTGATGCCGATTCGCTTGACGGTGTGCTCTCGGTGCTTACCGAGGCCTGGGGCACTCGTGCGGTTGCGGTTGATCGGTCGTTGGTTTCGGGCATGGCGACGGTGCTGGGTCGCTACAACGGCGAGGTCGACCGTGGCGCGCTGGCCCGCAAGATCGGCAAGTACCGTGGCGGCCCCGGTGCGCTTTTGGGTGACGCTCGCGGGCTGGCCGATATCAAGAAGATCGGTGTCGGTCGTGCTTGCGCTGAGCAGTTCGTAACTGTCTACAACCGTGGCCGTCGCAGCGGCCAGCTCCTACCGCTGTGATCGTCGCCCCGCGTGTCTGCCCGAACGGCCACTTTGTGCCGGTCGCTACCGAGGGGTCCGGTCGCTCGTTCTGCGCGGAGTGTGGCGATCCGCTCCCAGAGGCGGTTGAGGCGCAGGCTGTTGGGGCGTCGTCCCCCCAGCAGCTTGCACCTGAGCCGCTTCGGATCGGAGACGCGGTATGAGCGCGCTGCTGTCGGTTTCCGAGATTGAGGCGATCAGCGCTCTGGCGCACGACGTAGCAATGGCTGCTGAGCCGGATCGCGGCGGTCGCCAGGTCGAGCACTACCACCGCGAGGTCCATTCTGACGTGTCGGAGGCGTTGACCGAGGCACTGACGAAGGTCAAGGCGGACATCCCGTCGTTCGACGACTGGTGCGGCGAGGGCGACCCCGATGCGGCCCGGAGCTACTGATGTCTGCCGGCCCGATCATTGCGTTCGGCCTGATCGTCGCTATCGCGATCCTCCCGTATTGCGAGGCGCGCTATGAGGCGAAGTCTCCGCGTCTCCGCGACAAGGAGCTCCGCGCGCAGCGGAGCGTCTTCGACCACGAGCGCATCCGCTCGATGGGCGGCTGGCGCTGATGCGGCTGCTGTCGCACTCCGAGATCGAGACGGCGCTCGCCTGCCAGGCGCAGCATGCTTTTCGCTACACCGGGCGTCTGACCGATGGCGATGCGCTGAAGCCGCGCGCTACCGCTCCGCGTCTCCGCGAGGGGCGTGCTTGGGGTGCTGCTGTGGCGGCCTGGCATGCGAACGCGGACCTCGGCCCCATGCCGGCGTTCGTACCGGCGGTCAAGGCGCTGGAGGACTCGCTGGCCGAGGACGCTGCCGAGCAGAAGGAGGCCGGCGTCTATATGGCCGAGGAGCACGCTGAGTTCAGCGCGCGCCTCGGAAGCTTGCTGGTCCACTACACCGACACGGCAGATCAGTTGGCGATCGATCGGTTGGAGGGTCAGCTTCTAGTCGGCATCCCTTCGCGCAACGGCGGTCGGAAGTCGACGCGCTATCGGTTCGAGGGCTACGTCGATGGCGTCCATCTCGACGGGGCGGGTCGGACGTGGATTGTCGAGTTCAAGAACCGTAACCGCCTGTCGTCTTTCGAGCAGATCCAGCGTTCGCCCCAGATCCGCCGTTACGCATGGGCGTATCGCGAGCGCTACGGGGTTGATGTCGCCGGGGTGATTGTCGACGAGCGACTGAACGAGATCCCGAAGCCGGCGCGCATCCTCGCGTCCGGCAAGGCGTCGCACGCGAAGGACCAGCTAACGACGCCCGAGCTGTATATCGCCGCGTGCGAGGAGACGGGCGAGGAGCCGAAGCCCGAGACGGTCGAGGCACTTACTCAGCGTAAGTGGCAGGCCCGCCACACGGTCATCTTCCGTCCCGGCGAGCTTGACGAGACGGGCCGCGAGCTGGTCTCCGCCGCGAAGCTGATCCAGCAGCTCGACTCGGGCGAGCTGTACCCGATCCGTAAGCCACCCCCGCAGGGGTGCGGTGGTTGCGCGTTCCGCGAGATCTGCGACTCGCCCGACGGCGATCTCGTCGATGCCTACTTCCGGCGCGTCCCGCCGAAACGTGCTCGTTCCAACAAAGAGGAGGCCGTATCCGTATGAGCCTGGAGTTCGCCGCACCGCCGGCCGAGACAACGCTGAATGCGTTGCTCTACGGCCCGCCCGGAGTGGGCAAGACGGCCAACGCTTGTTCCGCGCCGGGGCCGATCCTTGTCGTCAACGCCGAGCCGGGCAATCCGCTGCGGTTCGCTCGCGAGCTTCACGGCAACGGACAGATCCACGAGGTCCCGATCTCCAACAAGGGCGCGTGCGCGACGCTCGATTCGATCTACGCGCACCTGACGGATTCTCCCGAGGAGAGGACCGTCCTGGTCGATTCCGTCGGCGAGCTGTACGGCAAGGTGTTGCGCGACATCGCGGGTGACGGTCGGCCGACGCTGCCGAACTACGGCGATGCGACGACGAAGGTCGAGCGGTTCTGTCGGGCGCTGATCGACCTTCCCCTGAATGTCGTCCTGATCGCCCATGAGGCGCCGGTGAAGGACGAGGAGGCCGGCAACTTCGAGCGGCTGCCGGTGACCGGCACGAGCAACCCGGCGCTCGGGGTGAAGCTGATGGCGATGGTCGATGTCGTCGCCTACTGCGGCCGTAAGGAGGACGACGACGGCACGGTGACTTATCTCGGGCAGACGGTGACGGCGGATGGCCGGCGCGGTAAGGACCGCACGAACCGGCTCGGCAAGTTCTCGGAGCTGGATCTGGCCGAGTGGATTAACAAGGCGAACGGAGGCGAGAAGTAATGGGAGCAACGATCAACTTGGACGGCGTGGACGCTTGGAGCGCTGGCGCGGTGTTGCCGCCCGGCTGGCACGACGTGCGGATCGAGTCCGCCGAGGATGGCGAGTCCAGCGGTCACCCGGTCATTGCACTTCAGATGTCGGCGGTCGGTGGCGAGCACGTCGGCTACGGGATTCGTGACTGGGTTCATGTGACCCCCAACACGCTCGGTCGTGTCCGGCAGTTCCTGGAGGCGGCAAGGGTCGAGATCCCTTCGGGTGATTTCGAGCTGCCCACGTCGAAATTGCGGGGTTGCACGGTGCGTGTTCTGGTGGCCGAGAAGCCCAAGCGCGATGACCCGACGAGGATGCAGGCCGAGGTCAAGGCGTACGTGCCCGCCGAGGGTGCGACCCCGGCGTCGGGCGGCCAAGCGAAGTCCGACCAGGATATCCCGTTCTAGGAGGGGTGGCAATGACGGCGGTTACACCAATTCCCGAGCGCGTCAAAGAGCTTGACGGTATGAAGCTGTACCGGGGCGGTCACGCTCCGGGCGATACAAAGAAGTGCTTCAACGAGCAGGTTGCCTATGTGGCTGGCGAGCCGCACTCGGCCAACCCGAAGTGCATGAGTCCGGTGCTGGCCGCGATGACGATGCGGCTGAATGATCGTCTCGACGACGATGCGCGTCAGCTACTGGCTCCCTATCGCCTGCGGGCGCTCGGGACTGCTGGTGACGGCAAGGACGAGCGTCGTCGCCAGCTTGCGGCCGAGTGGACCCTGAAGACGGGGCTGCCTCAGTACCTGGAGCTGGCCGGCTTGACCGATCGCGCCGACGAGCTGCGCAACCTCGATGTGAGCGAGTGGGACGGCAAGCTCTACGACCTCTTGCGCGACGTGCGCAATGAGTGCTGGAAGACACGCGGCGAGGCACGCGAGCGACTGAAGGACAAGATCCTGGCCGAGCTAAAGAAGCGGCCAGCGCCAGCGCCAGCGCCAGTCGCAGCCGCAGCCGCAGCCGCAGACGCAGACGCAGACGCAGCCGCAGCCGCAGCC
>CBFGZN010000016.1:0-21312 GCA_965653255.1 uncultured Solirubrobacterales bacterium
CGCGGACAGCGGAGGTCGATGCCGAGGAAGTCCGCAAACGCGTGGCCGAGCTCGGCAAGCAGGTCAGGGAGGCAGCGGCGCGCCCGCCGGAGCCGGCTCCGGCCGGCGGCTAGCAGCGCCACGGCGACCACCGCGAGCGCGACGACGAGCAGGATCACCGACGCCGCGTAGGCGAGCTCGAGGTCGTAGGAGGCGAAGACGTAGTCCTGGATCAAGGTCGCCATGAACGGCGCCTGGGCGCCGCCGACCAGCACCGGGGTGATGTAGAAGCCGAGCGAGACGGCGAACACGAGCGCGAATGCGGCCAGGAGGCCGGGCAGCGCAAGTGGCAGTGTCACGGTCGCCGCGGCGCGCAGGCGCGAGGCGCCGAGGCCGCGCGCCGCCGCGATCAGCGACTGGTCGATCGTCAGCAGCACGCCGTAGAGCGCAAACGCCGCGGGCGGGATCATCGTGTAGAGGATCCCGATCGCAACTCCACTCGTGCTGTAGAGCAGGGACGCCGGCCCCAGGCCAAGCGTCCCCAGCAGGTCGTTCAGCGGGCCGTCCTCGGCGAACATCAGCACGATCGCATAGTTGCGCGTTACCGACCCCAAGAAGAAGGGCACGAGCAGCGCGACCCAGATTGCTGTCCGCACCCAGCGGCTGCGCGCCGTCCTGGCGTACCAAGCCATCAGCCCGCCGATCGCCACGGCAGCCAGCGCCACGATGACCGCTACGACCACCGTCGTGACGAGCGCCCGCCGACCGGCGGGGCTTTCGAGCACGATCCGGTAGCTCTCTAGCCCGCCGCCCGACAGCGAGTCGACGACTAGCTTGACCAGCGGATAGCCGACGAAGCAGGCCAGCAGGACCGCGAGCAGCGCCAGCGCGCCTCTGCTGCCCACGATCCGCCTAGCCTCCGCGGACGAAGTCCTGGTACCGCCGGTCCAGCTCCTTGGTGTGGGTGGCGTACCACTCGAAGTTGGGCGTCGCCATCAGGTCGAAGTTGCGCGGGTTGTCCGCGAGCTCCCCGGCCAGCTTCGGCGACAGCTGCTCGATCGCCTCCGGATGCGGCGGCGAGGAGTGGATCTCCTTGGCCCACTGCGCCTGGCCCGCGGGATGGGTGGCGATCCAGGCCATCAGCTCGAACGCCTCGTCGGTGTTGGGAGCACCCGCGGGCACGACCCAGTAGCCGGGCTCGAGCGCGCCGCCGGACCAGTTGACCTCGATGTCCATCCCATCGGCCAGGAGGCTGTAGGCGCGGTTGCTCCAGAGGATCCCCATGTCGGCCTCGCCGCTGCGGATCACCTGCTCCTGCTGGTCGCCCGATTGCCAGAAGACGTCGATCTTCGGCTTGATGCGGTCGAGCTCGGCAAAGGCGGAGTCCATGTCGATCGGCGTGGTCGCCGTCTCCGACGCGGGAACGCCGGACGCGACCTGGGCGGTCGTGACGGCCATCAGCGAGCCGATCCCGGCGAAGGTCCTGCTCTGTGGGAACTTCTCCGTGTCGTAGAACTCGGCCATGTCCTGCGGGCACCGCTCCATGCGCTCCATGTTGCACGCGATCACGTTGCCGATGTTGCCGAAGGAAAACCCGAACGACGTCACCTTGTCAGGGCCGAGCTCCTTCTCGAGCTCTGCCTTCAGGTCCGCGGGCATCTGGGCCAGATAGCCCTTCTGGTCGAGGATGTACGCCGCGTCGGCCGTCAACGTCACGAGGTCCCACTCGACCTCGCCGGCCTCGTTCTGGGCCTCGATGCCGGCAAGCTGAGTGCCCGGTGCGGCGACGACGCGGGTCTTCGGCCCGACCTCCTGCTCGAAGTCGTCGAAGAACGCCGTGCCCATGGCCTCGTCGAAGGCGCCACCCCAGCTTCCAACCGTCAGCGTGACATCTGACGCTTGCGAGCTTTCTTCGTCGTTGCCGTCGTCACCACAAGCCGTGAGCGCCAATGCGCTTGCGACCGCTACCGCGAAGATGGCCAAGACCGACATCCAACCCCTGTGACGGGACATTCGCATCGTCTCCCTAGTTCGATCTCGCCCCGGAAGCAACACCCTGGGTAACCGTTCGTCTCCGGCTTGACGAACGGCGCCAAGCTAACCGGCGGCGATGCGCAAGTCAACCGGGCGCGACCTCGCCGATGCCCGACCCATCTCGACCTGCCCGCGACCCGGCCCGACGAGGCCGAGGATCTCGCGTGCCTCCTCCGGCGTCGCCAGCGGACGATCGAAGTCGTCGACAATCCGGACGACTCGCTGCACCAACTCCTCGTTCGTCGCCGGGACGTCCTCCACGAGCCAGAGGTTGTCCTCCAGGCCGGTGCGCACATGCCCACCAGCGATCAAGCAGAGCATGTTCAGCCGTAGCTGGCCGCCGCCGATCCCAGCGACCGACCAGATGGCGTTCGCGGGAAGCAGCGAGCTCAACAGGAGCACCCGCTCGAGCGGGTCCGGCACACCGGCGTCGATGACGAGTTGAACGCGGAGCGGATCGTCCAGCAGCCCCTCGTCGCGCAAGCGCAGCAGCGCGCGGACGTGCCCAAGATGGTGACAGCGGATCTCCGCTGCCGTGCCGGCGTTCTGGAACGCCGCCAGCGTCCTGCGCAGCAGTGGCATCGGCCCCTCGACCGCGGCGTCGCCGATCCGGCAATCCAGCGACGCGATCTCCGGTCGTAGCTCGAGACAGTCCAGCCTGCTCTTGTCCCGCGCGCCGCAGGCAAGCTCGAGGATCACATCGCAACCGGCCGCGCGGATACCTTCGATCAAGGGCGCGAAATGCTCGGCGCGGCTGCTTGGCGCGCCGTCGCGATCTCTGGCGCGGAGGTGGATCACCGCCGCGCCGGCGTCCCAAGCGGCAAGCGCATCCGCGACGACCTGCTCATCGGTCACCGGAATCGGAAAGCCCTCGGCCCGATTCCCCCTCGAGCCCGCCAACGCCGCCTGTACGACAACCGGGGTGTGTCCCACGTCAACCCTCCTGCATCGTGTTCCCCTCGCTCGCGTCGAGGTTTGCACAGGCCAACGCCACATCCAATTGGGACAAAGATGAATCTGAACGGGTCTTTTTGTTCTGATTGCTAAGAAGCTGAGGGCGCGTCGCGCTCCTCGGCGAGGATGTCCAGCGCCTTCATCCCGAGCCAGAGGTCGACGAGTCCGTGCAGATCCTTCGACGCTCGGCCAGTCAGCCGCTCGACCGTCCGCATCCGGTAGGCGAGCGTGTGGTGGTGGATGCCGAGCTCCGTCGCGGCGGGCTTGATGCGCCGGTCGTGGCGAAACAGCACTCGTAGCGTTTCGACCAGCTGGCCGTTGTGGTCCTCGTCGTAGCGCAGCAGCGGCCCGAGAATGTCGTTGACGACCCCGCGAAGCTGATGACGATCGAGCGGAAGCCACTCGGAGGCAGCATCTGCCTGGGTGAAGCGCACCAGCCGGCGGTCCTGAGAGACCGCCCGCTCGAGGCTCCAGCGCGCCTGGCGCCAGGGCGCCGCAAGCGGACGACCGGGAGCGAACGGGGCGCTCAGGCCGATGGCGATGTCGAAGTCCACCTCCTCGATCGCCGCGATCGCCTCGTCGGTGTCGGGCACGACCACGACGAGATCCTCACGCGTGACCAGCAGCGACGGCAGCAGCCGGTCGCAGATGCGGTGGTGGATCTCGGCGTCGTCGAAGCGCTCGTCGCGACTGCGAATCAGGCCGACGACCACTTCGCGCATCGGCTCGAACCCGCGGTCGACCAGCATGCTCGCCACGTTCGGACCCGATCCGTCGTCGCCGAGCAGGCGCGACAGGATCTCCGCGCCCTCGCGGCGCTCGGTCTCGCGGCGCTGATAGAGATCGCGCAGCGGGATTCCGAGGACGGTCGCCAGGTACTGGGCGGCGGCCAGCCCGGCCGGTGCGCGCGTGTCGCGCCTGAGCGTCGTGAGCTGCGCTGCCATTCGGCCTGCCACCACGATTGGGAGCTTGTAGCTGCCCGGTCCGCCGACGTTCTCGAAGGGCGACGCGGCGCGACTCTCGGCCGCCTCCTTGGTGGGTGTCGGGACGCCCTCCAGGATCGCCGTCCCCGCCGGCGACTCGGCGTAGAGCTCGAAGCCGGACACGTCGCTCAAGCGCCTGACGAGGTCGTCGACCGGCATCGTCGATGCCTGGTAGGCCTGCAGGGTCTCGAATATCTGCAGGTGCCCGACGAGCCGGTCGTGACTGCCGCGCTCGTTCGCCGACGCGACCAGCCTCGAGATGTCCACGAACGACACCTCGAGTGGGAGGTCGAGTAGCGGTAGCGGGAGACGGTCCGCCTCGGCAACCGCGTCTGGATCCCAGGGCGGCGCGATCCCGCCTGCCGCGATCGCGACCCCGACGACGCCGTGCTCATGGAAGCGCCGCAGGTACTTGATCTGCCCGTCGGCGTCGGACGGGATGCCGCCCCCGCCGGTGAGGATCAGCTCGCCCCCCTCGAGGAACGGCACAGGGTCGATCACCTCGGCCACGTGGGCCCACTGCACGGCGACGTCGAGGCCGTCGGCGCCCGCGTGCACGTTGGCCCCGAGCCGGGGTGACTCCAACAGCGCCCGAATGGTGATCCCTGGCACGTTGGCCAGTTTAAGCGTCTAGATCTGGCAATTGGGACAAATGGCCGACGCGCGACCTCTAGCGGAAGAGCTTGCCAAGGTCGTCCTGGGCGAATCGCGGCGAGTGCTCCAGGATGCGCGGCGCGATCGCGGTCAGGGCCACATGGGCGGCGAAGCGGGCGGTCCGTCCGCCGCCGACGTCGTACTGCGGGATCACCTCGGAGACGTCGAGCGCTTGGACGGAGTCGAAGCTGGACACCACGCTGATGCCCTCAAGCGCCTCGCCCGACGTCAGGCCGTCGACCGAGATCGCCGTCGTGCCTGGGGCGTACGCCCCGTCGGTGACGTCGATGTCGAAGGTCACGTAGACAGCGTCGGCGTCCTCGGACACTGCCTCGAGAGCCTCGCGCATCGTCTCCTCGACCCCGCGCCGGCGGATCGAGTCGAGCGTATAGGCAACATAGCCGGCGTCGCGCAGCTCGCAGAAGGCCCCGGGCTCGAGCATGTGCATGCCACTCAGCCCCCACCAGGCCATCCGGCCGGCCGCGGGGTGCTCGGAGATCCGGCGCGCCCAGGTCCCGCTGCTGTAGCGCCCGGCGCCGGGCGCGTCCTCCCAGAAGTCGAAGTGAGCGTCGATGTTGAGCACGCCGACGCGAACGTCATGCTTCCCGGTGCGCCTGCGCAATCCCTCGACCAAGCCGAGGAAGGACGGGTAGGGCACGTAGTGGTCGCCACCGAGCATCACCGGCGTCGCGCCCCGCTCGACGATCCGCGCCACGCTGTCGGCGATCGTCGCCGTCGCCGCCTCGACGTCGGTCTGCGGAATCTCGACGTCGCCCACGTCGAACAGCCGCGGCTCCTCAGGAAGCGTCCAGACGTCTCCCGAGTCGGGGTTCAGGTAGCCGACGCCATTGCCCTGCATGGCGTAGTAGCCGGCCAGCCAGAGCGAGTGCTCACGGATCGCCCGCGGACCGTGACGCTGCCCATTGCGGCCATACGCCCACGAGTCGAGCGGCACGCCGAGCACGGCGACCGCGCCCTCCGGCAGATCCTCGGGCATGCGCTCCGGCGCACGCATGAACGTGACCGGGCCCATGAAGTAGTGGGCACTTCTCTCCCGCTGCATTCGACCTCCTCGGGGGTGAGCCCCGAACCTACCGCGCAACCGGTGGTCAGACCACTATTGCTTCCACTAACTCCGCTCGTACTCGCGCAGGAAACCCTCGAACAGCCGCTTATGCCCCTCCTCGTCGGCGAGGATCGTGGTGACCATGTCGGCGGTGACCGGGTCGCCGTGCTCGTCGGCGAACTCGATGATCTTGTTGTAGTGCTCGATGCCACCGTTCTCGGCCTCGATCACGCCCTTGATCACGTGGACGATGTCCATGTTGTCGTCCGGCGGCTGGAGGAACGACTGCTCGGCTTTGAAGTCCAGCGAGCCCGGCACCGTCCCGTACAGCTCCTTGATCCGCTTGCCGAACAGCTGCGAGTGCCCGAGCTCCTCCTGGATGTCCTGCTCGAGGCTGTCGATCACCTCGCGTGCCCGCACCCCGTCGGGGTTGATCGAGTTCGCGGTGTAGCTCATCACCGTCTCGATCTCCATCCAGTAGGCCTTGGTCAGCATCTCGATCAACTGCTCGCGCTCCGCCTGCTTGTCGTCACTGAGAATTCCCATGACCTCTTTCTTTCCCTGACACGACTCTCCAAACTTTCGAGCCGGCGTAAGTCGACGCCGCCAGCGGCGTTAGCGTCCCGAACCGACCCTCTAAGGAAGGAAGGCATGACCAAGCGACTGATCACCCTGATGGCGGCCCTGCTGGTGCTGGGCTTCGTCGTCGCGGGCTGCGGCGATGACGAGAACTCGGGCGACAGCGGCGACACCGCGGCCCAGACGGTGACCGACACGGACGTGGTCACCGACGACGAGGTCGTCACCGACACCGACACGGAGACCGAGACCGTTACCGACGACACCGACACGGATGCGGACAACGGCGGCGCGGTCGTTCCCCAGGAGGCAGTCGAGCGCTGCAAGGACGGGATCGACGACACCTCGCAACTGTCCGGCGACGCCAAGGACTCGCTGAAGGACCTCTGCGAGAAGGCCGGTTCGGGCGATCCCGAGAAGGTCAAGGACGCGGCGATCGAGGTCTGCAAGAAGACCGCCACCGCGATCCCGGAGGGCACGCCCGGTCGCGATCAGGCAATCGAGGCCTGCGAGAACGCCGGCAACTAGAACGCTAGGCGCGGCCGTACACGGGTACGACCGCGCCCGAGGTGGGCACGAAGTCGTCCGAGCAGAGCGACGCGATCACGCGGGCGATCTGCTCGGGCGGCACCCACTTCGACCAGTCCGAGCCCGGCATCGAGTCGCGGTTGGCCGGCGTGTCGATCACGCTCGGCAGGATCGCGTTGGCGCGGACGCCGTCGCCGCGGTACTCAGCGTCGAGCGAGCGGATGAAGGCGAGGATCCCGGCCTTCGCGGTGATGTAGCCGGCCGCACCCGAGAACGGCTCGAGCGCGGCACGCGCCGACACGCAGACGAACGCGCCGCCGCCAGCGGCGACGAGCCGCGGCATCGCCGCGCGCGCGAGGTTGAACGCGGGGAACAGATTAAGCCGCAGCATGAACTCGAACTCGTCGAGGTCGGAGTCGCCGACCTTCGGTCCCATCGCGAAGCCGCCAACGAGGTTGACGACCGCCTTCAGCCCGTCGACCGACTCGACCGCCGCGGCAGCCGACTGTTGGTCGAGCAGATCGGCCTGGACGTAGCGCAGCGCGCCAACGGTGCCGTCGGCGCCGCGCGGCGGCGCATCCGGCTCGCCCGCGTGCTCGTGGCGATCGAGCACGGTGACGTCCCAGCCGCGGCCGCGCAGCTCGGCGACGACGGCGCTCCCAAGCGCTCCCGCCCCGCCCGCCACCAGCGCCGCCTCACTCATGCCGGCAAGGCTAGACCACCGGCGAAGGATCTTTGGGGCGCGGGACGATCACGAACCGCACTGTCCGCTCGAGGGAGCGGTTGCGGAAGCGATCGAGCGCGCTCACGCTGAGTCGGTAGGTCCCGACGGGGTAGGCCGTGCCTCCGCGGCGCTTGCGTCCGAGCCCCCGCGACTTCTCGCGTGTGACGACCCGCATCCGCTGACGTCCGGCGAGGTCGCGCCGGGTGACGGCCGCGACGCGCTGCCAGAACGTGCAGGGCCGGCGCCTCGCGTTGCCACGCGTCAGCGCGAAGCAGCGCCCGCCAACGCGGCGGCCCGGTAGCGCCTGCTCGGTCAGCACCCGCGTCAGCGCGCCCTCCGACAGCCGGTAGCGCAGGTTGAGCCGCTTGCCGGGCGCGACGCGCTTGGACTTCAACCGTACGCCGCGCACGACGGGAGCGCGCGTCGTCGCCCTCAGCGGTATGACGACCGCGGCGGCGTTCGCGTCGACCGACAGCAGTCCCTCATAGCGCCGCGCCCTGCGCGGCGCGTTGAACGTCACCGCCAGCGAACAGCTCTGGCCCAGCAGCAGCGTCCGCCCGACGCAGTCGATATCACGAACGGTGAAGACCTTCGATCCCTGGCGGTCGAGCCGGGTAATGCGCAACCGGCCGCGGTTGGCGCGCAGCATGACCGTCCGGGTACGTAGGCCGGTGGCGGGCAACATCGTTCCGAAGCCGACGCTGGCCGGCGCGGCGCTGAGCAGCCCGGTCTCGTCGTTGAGCAGCACCGACACCGAGCCGCCGCGGTTGGCGGTCACGAGGTCGAGCTGGCCGTCGCGGTTCATGTCGGCCGCGACGACATCGTCGACCGGGTCGCCGGGGACGGGCGAGCCGGTCGAGTGCTGAAGCGCTCCGCGTGTCGGGCCGGACCTGAGCGGCACGTCGCCGAACGTCACCGCGACGGAGCGGCCTCCCCCAGCGAGGATGTCGGTCAGCCCGTCGCCGTCGACATCGCCCGCCGAGATTGACGACACGGGGCTCCCCGACAGACCGGACGGCAGCAAGGTGCGAGATAGAAAGCCGCCTTCGCCGTCGCCGAGCATCCGCACCACCGACGAGGGGGGCGCGGTGGCGATCAGATCGAGCCGGCCGTCGTTGTCGAGCTGGGTGAGCGCGATCCGCGGCGACGGGATGGCTCCGCCAGTCGGCTCGAGATCGCCGTCGGCGAACGTTCCCCCGCCCTCGTTGGTCAGCACCGACACGCTTGGCTGATCGCCGGCGACGACGATCTCCGGCAGTCCGTCGCCGGTCAGGTCCCCCGTCTCGACATCGGCGGGCGCGGCGAGCCCAGACTCGTAGTCCTCGACGATCGGCAGCCCACCAAGCATGACGGTGACGTTCGAGCCGACGTCGGCACGAACCACGATCAGGTCGGGCAGGCCGTCGCCGTTGACGTTCGCCACCGCGATGTCGGTCGCGTCGCTGACATCGGTCAGGACGGTCTCCTGGATGTACCCGTTGCCGGGAACCGCGAGGAAGCGCAGCAGCCGCCGTGGGTCGCCGGGATCGACGCCCGAGGCGATCGCCGCGTAGTCGAGCCATCCGTCCCCGTTGAGGTCTCCCGACGCGACTCCCTCGACAGCACCAACCGCTCCGATCGTGATCGGATTGCCGAGGAACCCAGAGCCCGCGCCGCGTCGTAGTGTCAGCCCACCGGCAGCAACATCCACCGTGCCGTTGCGATCGGCATCGCCGACCGATAGCGCGGTGGTCGGCGCCTCATAGGGAAACGGCGACCCGAGCGCGGGGACGAAGCCGGCCTGTGCCGAACTGGCCCCAGCCAGTCCCGCGATCAGGACCGCCAGGGCAGACATGCCCGTACTGAGAACCCGCACCAGAGACACCGTACTCATGGACACGGGAGAAGGGCGACAGTTGCGCGACCCCGCAAATAGCGGGATCGAGCTGCTCCGCCAGACGGCGTCCGGCCTCGCCCACCGCTCTGGCCCGCGTATCCTCAGCCGTTCAATGGCGAAGGACACAGAGAAGCTCATCCGGCAGCTGTCGCTGATCTCGTTCCTGATGGCGGAGCGGCGGCCCGTGTCGGCGCTCGAGATCCGCCAGGACGTCGAGGGCTACGCGCAGATGACCAGCGACGAGGCGTTCAACCGCCGCTTCTACGCCGACCGCGCCGAGCTGGCGTCACTCGGGATCGAGCTCGAGGTCGAGAAGTCGAGCGAAGGCTCCTACGAGGCCGAGACCTACACGCTGCCGCCCGAGAACTTCTACTTGCCGGCGATCGAGTTCTCTGACGAGGAGCTCGGCGGCCTGCGCACCTCGCTGACGCTGCTCGACGGCGAGTTCGCCTACGCCGAGCCGCTGCGCCTCGCGCTGCAGCAGCTCTCCTGGGGCAAGCCGTCGCCGCTGACCGACGCCGCCCAGCAGACCGTCCGGATGGCGATGACCGCCGACTCCGGCGGCCGCGAGCTGTCGCAGCGGCTGTCGAAGATCGAGACCGCGATCTTCAGGCGCAAGACGATCGTCTTCGACTACTACACGCTCGGCCGCGACTCCGAGGAGCGGCGCAAGGTCGATCCCTACCACCTGCTCTTCCAGGGCGGCCAGTTCTACCTCGTCGGCCACTCGCACGAGCGCGACGACATCCGCGTCTTCCGGCTGTCGCGGATCCGCGGCAAGGTCGGCTACGCGTCGAAGGCCGAGCACGACTTCCAGCGCCCCGAGGAGTTCGACCCGCGCGAGTACGCCAACCGCGCCGACTGGCAGCTGAGCGAGAACGAGGCCGTCGCGCGGATCTGGCTGTCGGACCGCGTCGAGTGGCTCGTCCGCCGCCACATCGGGCCGGACGTCGGCCAGGTCGTCGAGGACGACGTCGACGGCGGCGTGATCTTCGAGACCCCCTACGGCGACTCGCGCCAGCTGATCGCCTGGGTGCTCGGCCTCGGCGAGCGGGCGCGGATCCTCGAGCCGTCCGAGCTCGCCGACCAGGCGCAGGAGCGCGTGCGGCTGGTCGCCGAGCGCCACGCGGAGATGCCCGAGCTGGCGGCCGCGGTCAAGCGCCGCCCGCAGGAGGACGCCGAGGACGACGACTCCGGCAAGCGCGAGAGCCACATCGCGCGCGAGAACAGCAAGCTCGAGCTGCGCGAGCTCTGCGAGCGGTTGCAGATATCGGAGCAGGAGCTGCGCCAGGACATCGACGTGCTCAACGTCGTCAACTTCGGCGGCGGCTCCTACGTCCTCTACGCCGAGATCCAGGGCGACCAGATCGAGGTCGACCCCGAGCCCTACGGCGACAACTTCGCCCAGCCGGCGCGGCTGCTGCCGCTCGAGGCGAAGGCGCTGATCGCCGCGATCGACCTCGTCGGCGAGCACCTCCCGGAGGGCTCGCTCGCCTCGGCGCGCGACAAGATCGTCGACGCGCTCGGCCGCGACCCGGCCGCCGACGGCCTCCAGATCACCTCCGCGAAGGGCGACGACTCCGAGATCGCACGCGTCGTCTCGGGCGCGATCGCCGACCGCCGGCTGCTGCGGATCGAACACTACAAGGAGGCCGAGAACGAGTTCACCGAGCGGACGATCGAGCCCTACCAGCTGCTCAACGGCGCCGAGGGCTGGTACGTCCACGCCTTCGAGCCGGCGAAGGACCACACCCGCTCCTTCCGGCTCGACCGGATCCGCTCCGCCGACGTGCTCGACGAGGGCTTCGAGCGCCGCGACGGCGTCGAGCCCGAGATGCAGAGCTGGCCGACCACCGGCGAGGTGCCGAAGTCGGCCCGTGCGCGCGTCTGGGTCTCTCCTGAGCGGGCGCGCTGGGCGCGCGAGGACAAGCGCGTCGTCGACGAGCTCAAGGACGGCGCGGTCGTCGTCGAGCTCGCCTACGGCGGCAACGACTACCTGGCGCGCGAGATCCTCAAGGAGGCCGGCGACGCCGTCGTGCTCGAGCCCGGGGATGCGCGCGAGGCGGTGCGGGCCGCGGCGGACGCGTTGGCCGGCGCCGTTCAGCGCTAGTACGGTTCCGCCGAATGGCGTCGAAGCGTGACCTGATCCGGATGACCGCGCCCGAGCTGCGCGCGTTCCTCGACGAGCAGCGAATCGTCCAGGTCGCGACGATCGGGCCGAACGGGCGTCCGCACCTGATGCCGCTCTGGTACGTCGTCGAGGACGGCGACGACGACCCGGTGCTGCGCGGCTGGACGTTCGCCAAGTCGCAGAAGGCGAAGAACCTAGAACGCGACCCGCACGCGACGATCTCGATCGACGACGGCGTCCAGTACCAGGACCTGCGCGGCGTAATGATGGAGTGCGACGTCGAGGTCGTTCACGACGCCGAGGCGGTCGTCCCCTACGGGATGGCGCTGTTCGAGCGCTACGGCCCCGGCGGCGAGTTGGCGCCCGAGGTCCGCGAGATGGTCCTGGCGCAGGCCCAGAAGCGCATCGGCCTGCGCTTCGTCCCGACCCGGGTCGTCACCTGGGACCACCGCAAGCTCGGAGGCGCCTACTAGATGAAGGGACTCATCCTCTCCGGCGGCAAGGGCACGCGCCTGCGCCCGATCACCCACACGAGCGCCAAGCAGCTCGTCCCGGTCGCCAACAAGCCGGTGCTCTTCTACGGCATCGAGGCGATGGCGGCCGCCGGCATCGAGGAGGTCGGGATCATCATCGCGCCGGAGACCGGCGACGAGATCCAGGCGGTCGCCGGCGACGGCTCGCGTTTCGGCGTGCGGATCACCTACATCGAGCAGGACGCCCCGCTCGGACTCGCCCATGCGGTGCTGACCGCGGAGGAGTTCATCGGCGACTCGCCGTTCGTGATGTACCTCGGCGACAACCTGCTGCGCGACGGGATCGTCGAGCTGACCCAGACCTTCGCCAGCGAGGCCCCCGACGCGCTGATCCTGCTGACCCCGGTGCCCGACCCCGAGCACTACGGCGTCGCCGAGCTGACCGACGGCAGCGTCTCCCGGCTGGTCGAGAAGCCGGCCAAGCCGCAGAGCGACCTCGCGCTGGTCGGTGTCTACATGTTCACCCAGTCGATCTTCGAAGCGGCGCGGGCGATCGAGCCGTCGCCGCGCGGCGAGCTCGAGATCACCGATGCGATCCAGTGGCTCGTCGACGGCGGCCGCCGCGTCGATCCGCACATCGTCCACGGCTGGTGGAAGGACACCGGCCAGGTCCAGGACATGCTCGAGGCCAACCGGCTGATCCTCGACGACATCGAGGAGCTCCACGAGGGCGAGCTGATCGACTGTCAGGTCGAGGGTCGCGTCCACATCGAGAAGGGCGCGCGGCTGGAGCGCGCGACGGTCCGCGGGCCGGCGATCATCGGCGCCCGCGCCACTATCGTCGACGCTTACATCGGCCCTTACACGGCGATCGGCGAAGGCGTCACGATCGACAGCGCCGAGCTGGAGCACTCGATCGTCCTGGAGGGGTCGACGATCCGCGATTTGGAGTCGCGCGTCGAGGCGAGCCTGATCGGGCGCAACGTGACGATCGGGCGCGGACCGGCTGTGCCGCGCGCCTACCGCTTCGTCGTCGGCGACAACGCCGAGATCTCGATCCTCTAGCGACCCGAGGGGTCGAGCGCGTGGCCCGGCTGGGCCGCGCAGAGCAGACCGTCGAGAGCGGTCTCGAGACCGGTGACCGCCGCGTCGAGCGGCTGGTGGTCGCCGGCGGCGCGGGTGCGCAGCAACGCACCCTCGATCGTCGAGACGGTGAGGGCCGCGAAGGCCGAAGCGTCGCGGGCGCCGATGCCCTGCTCCTCGAGCGCGGCAGCGATTGGGGCCTCCCAGGACTTGAAGGCCTCGGTGGCAACGGCCGCGAGCTCGGGGTCCTCAGGATGAGCGAGGGCGGCCGCCGCGACCGGGCAGCCGATCAGCTCGGGGTGCTTCTCGGACTGACGACGGAAGAAGTCGGCGAACAGGCGCAGGGTTCCCTTGATGCCGTTCTCGGCGAGCGACCGCTCGAGCACCTCGCGGGTGCGGACGCCGTCGAGCGTGGCGGCCTCGGCGGCGAGCTGGGACTTGCCGCGCGGGAAGTGGTGGTAGATCGAGCCGCGCGGGGCCTTGCCGCGCTCGGCGACGTCGCGCAGCTCCATCGCGGCGTAGCCGCGCTCGGCGAGCAGGCGGCTGGCGCCGGCGAGCAGGCGGTCGCGGCCGTCGCGGGGATTCGATTTCGCTATGCCCACGGACATAGTGTACTCTCATCGCAGATGTATGACCGTGGACATAGAGCGCCCGTCCTAATCGCGTGCACCGGGGCCTTCCTCGCCTTCCTCGACACGACGATCGTCAACATCGCGTTCCCGGACATCTCAGCGTCGTTCTCGGACGCCGACCGCGACGCGCTGTCGTGGGTGCTCGACGGCTACTTCGTCGTGATCGCGGCGCTGCTGGTGCCGGCCGGTGGGTTGGCCGACCGTTACGGCCACAAGCGGATCTTCCTGCTCGGCGTCGCCGGCTTCACCACCGCCAGCCTGCTCTGCGCGATCGCCCCGTCGCTCGAGGCGCTGATCGCCGCGCGCGTGCTGCAGGGCGTCGGCGCGGCGTTGATCGCGCCGACCTCGCTGGCGATCGTGCTCGACAGCTTCCCGCCCGAGCGCCGGGCGGCGGGGGTCGGTCTCTGGGGCGCCGCCGCGGCGGCAGCGGCGGCAACCGGCCCGACGCTCGGTGGCGCGCTAGTCGAGCTGAGCGACTGGCGGCTGGTCTTCCTCGTCAATCTGCCGCTCGGCGCCGCGATCGTCTGGTTCGGCAGCCGCAAGCTGATCGCTCGTCCGCCGCGCGACAGCCGCCTGCCCGACCTGCCGGGCGCGGCGATGCTGGCCGCCAGCTTGGCGCTGCTAACGCTCGCAATCATCGAGGGCAACGAGTGGGGCTGGGCCGGGGCGCCAACACTCGCCTGCTTCGCGGGCGCAGCGCTGCTGCTCGCCGGCGTCGTCGCGCGCAGCACCCGCCATCCGCGACCGATCGTCGAGCCGGCTTTGTTCGCCGACCGCGCGTTCCGGATCGGCAACCTCGGCACGCTGCTGTTCTCGGCCGCGTTCTTCTCGATCGTGCTCGGCAACGTCCTCTTCCTGACGTCGATCTGGGGCTACAGCGTCCTGACCGCCGGCCTCGCGACCCTGCCCGGCCCCGCCTGGACGACCGTCGTCTCCGGCCCGGCCGGCAAGCTCGCCGACCGCTTCGGCCACCGCGCCGTCGTCGTGCCGGGAGCGATCGTGTTCGCCGCCGGGGTGATGGTCCTGCGCTCGGCCGGCCCCGAGCCCGACTGGCTCGGCGTCTGGCTGCCCGGCGCCACCCTGACCGGAATCGGGATCGGGCTCGCCTTCCCGACGCTCGGCGCCGTCGCCGTCCGCGACATCCCCGATGACCGCTTCGCCACAGCCAGCGCCGTCAACGCCGCCTTCCGCCAGATCGGCGCCGTGCTCGGCACCGCTCTGCTCGTGACGATCGTCGGCGAGCCGGTCGGCCTCACCGAGGCGCTCACCTCATCCGACCGCGCCTACGCCTTCGCCGCGGTCGCCGGCCTGCTCGGCGGCGTCGTCACGCTCGCCCTCGGTGCTGCCCAGCCCGTGTCGGGCGCCGTCGAGCCGTCCGACACCCCAGACCAGGCCGCGCCCCAAACCGTCCGGGTCTGACCTCTCGAAATCGTTTGGACACTTTGCCGGGCTATAGACCAACAAATCGTCCACTCGTGTCTTTGAGGGCCGAGATCTAGCGCTCGACGAGCATCGCGCGGGTGAAGCGCGCGCTGGCACCGCGCTGACCGCCGACGGTCAGGCCGACCCGGGCTGTCTCGTCGACCGGGGAGCGCCAGGCAGGACCGACGGGAAGCCACTCGACGCCGTCCGAGCTGGCGAAGAACTTGTAGCGGCGCCCGGCCGCGTCGAGTCGCAGGTAGGCGTAGCGGCCGACGAGCTGGACCCTGTTCGCGCGCTCGGTCGGCCGGTCGCCGCGGCGCCAGTCGAGGATCGCTGCGAACTCGCCGTCGTCGCGGTTGCGCGCCTCGATCGCGATCCCGATCGTCTGGCCGCCGAGGGCGAACGGACCGCCGCGCGTGACTGCGATCCCCGCCCGCTCGCGGCCCGTGACCGTCGCTCGGTCGACGACGACGGTCGCCGTGAAGCGATCTCCCGCGAGGCGGCGGGTGATGAGACCGGCGTCATAGCGCCGAGCGAGCACGCGCGACGCCACATCGGTGGAGCGCACCGGCGCACGCAGCGTCAGCCCGCCACCGACCCGTATCCCGGGTGGGTGCGCGATCGGCCACTCCCATTCAGGGGCCAGACCCGGGCCGGCGAACGTGTCGTCGAACGCGGCCGTCAGCGCGCCGGCGGCCGGCGGCAGCGGCCGGCCGTCGCCGATCGCCGGCCAGCCGTCGGCGCGCCAGGTCATCGGCACGATGTGCAGCTGCCTGCCGGCGAGGATCCCGGTCCCGGACCGGTAAGCGTGGAAGGCGACGTGGTCGCCGACGATCGAGACGTGGCCGGGGCAGCGCCAGCCGTTGCCGGAGCGCAGGATCGGATTGCCGGGATAGTGGCGCCACGGTCCGGCGAGCGTCGGAGCGCGGGCGGCGCCGACCGCATAGGCGCAGTCCTTCGAGCAGCAGAGCGCGCCCGAGTAGAGCATCGTCCAGCCGCCGTCGCGCTGGACGAGCGACGGCGCCTCGATCACCTTGCCCTCCCAGCTCCCCCGCCGGTTGCGCAGCAGCTCGCGCGGCGCCCCGAGCAGTCGCCGCCCGTCGGCGCGCAGCTGTTGCAGCAGGATCGGCGTCGACTTGCCGAAGGCGTTGCCGTCCTCCTTGTAGACGAGGTAGAGCGCGTCGCCGTCGACCACCGGCGTCGGGTCGATCGTCCCGCGCGGAGTGCAGCGCAGCGGCCGGCCGAGGTCGCGCCATGGCCCCAGTGGCGACGCCAAGGCAGTACCAGGGTCGCGCGACGCGACCTCGGTCCAGCGCGGTCGTCCCGTCGACCCGTGTCCGCCACGCCCGCTTCGGCAGCGCGCTGTAGAAGAGCGCGTAGCCACCGCTTGGCAGCTCCGCCAGCTCCGGCGCCCAGAACGAGCCCTTCGCCCAGGCCGGCGCTCGCCTGAACACCGACCCGCCGATCGACCACGAGCGCAGATCGGTCGACCGCAGGATCCGGAACGTCGGCGACCACCCCCCACTCGTCGCCACCGCGTAGTAGCTCCCGTCGATCAGCGACACGTCCGGGTCCGGCCAATCACCCGCCACCACCGGCGACGGCAACGGCGGCTCCAACTGCGCCGCCAACGGCTCCGCCGTCTGCGCACCCGCCGCTCCCGGCAGCCCAAGACAGGCCACCACGGCCCCAACAATCAGCCCTCGACGCACCCGGCCCACCTTAGACACCCGGCGAGCTAACCTGCATATATGCGTCCTGTCCTTCACGATCCACAAAGTGGGTAAACTGCCCACTATGGCTTACGTAACCGCACGCAAGAACGGCACTTGGGAGATCAGGGAGTCGGTCTCGACCCCAAAGGGACCGCGCAGCCGCACCCTCGCCTCGTTCCGGACGTTGTCGGACGAAGTGATCCAGCACGCCCAGGCACGTGCCGCCAAGCCGCTCGACAAGAAGGCTGTTCGAGACGCAGCACACCGAGCCGGGGCACCCGTGGATCTCGCCACGGCCGATCGCGCGGCCGGAGATCTGTTGCGCGAGCTGGCCGACGGACACGAGCCCCATCCCATCCTGCGTGCATTGCTGATCGACGCGCTGCAGGAGGGGCCGCCGGCACGGCTCGGCGCAGCTCGCAAGACCTGGCAGGAGGCTCGCGCGGAGGCCGGTGTACCTCAACTCGAAGAGCTCGACAATGCGCGTGCCAGTGCCGCCTGGCTAACCCGGACCCCTGCCGAGCGTGGCGCCGTTCTCGACGACCTCCTCCACCTCGCCGACCAGTTTCCGAGCAACCACAGGATCGGTGAACGCTTGAGCTTCCCCCGGCTTGGCAAGGCCGCATGACCGATCTCACGCTCACCGAGAAGGTCGCGGCCATCCACGTCAGCCTCACCCAGGCACGGATCGGCCATGCTTTCGGCGGCGCTCTCGCACTTGCTTCCTACGCCGAGCCGCGAGCGACGATCGACGTAGACATCAACATCTTCCTCGATCCACAGCAGCACGAGGAGGTGCTCGCCGCGCTGAGCCCACTCGGAGTCACGGGAGACGTGCCGACCAACCAGGTGGAGCGAGACGGGCAGTGCCGACTCGCCTGGGGAGACAACCCAGTCGATCTCTTCTATGCGTACCACGAGCTCCACGCGGCGATGCAACAGGCGGTGCGGCGCGCGGAGCTCGGCGGAAGGTCGATCCCGATTCTGGCTCCCGAGCATCTGCTCACCTGCAAGGTGATCTTTAACCGGCGCAAAGACTGGCTCGACATCGAGCAGATCTTGGTCGGAGCGCTCGATGCCGACCACAATGAGGTCGCGGAATGGCTCCACCAGATCATTGGCTCCGACGATCCCCGCGCCCAGCGCTTCGCCGAGCTCAGCCGCGCTTTCGCGCGCAACTGATATCCCTCGCACCGTGAAGGTGCTGATCACAGGGGCGGCCGGGATGCTCGGGCAGGACGTGCGGCGGGTGGCGGAGCTTTCGGGCCACGAGGCGATCGCGCTCGACCGGGCCGCGTTGGACGTGACGGACGCGGGCGCGGTGGAGCGGATGTTCGGCGAGCTGCGGCCGGACGTGGCGGTCAACTGCGCGGCGTGGACGGACGTCGACGGGGCGGAGTCGGCGGAGCAGGAGGCGCTGAAGCTGAACGCGGACGCGGCGCGCAACGTGGCGGCGGCAGCGGCGAGCGTCGGGGCAGCGGTCGTCCTGCCGTCGACCGACTACGTCTTCGACGGGACGGCCGAGCGGCCGTACGTCGAGTCCGACCAGACCAACCCGCTGTCGGCCTACGGGCGGACGAAGCTGGTCGGTGAGATCGAGGCTGCGGCGGCGAACCCGCGCAGCTTCGTCGTCCGCACGTCGTGGCTGTTCGGGACCGGCGGGCGGAACTTCGTCGGCACGATGCTCGGGCTGGCGGCGCGCGGTGAGGTCCGCGTCGTCCACGACCAGTTCGGATCGCCGACCTACATCGCCCACCTCGCCGACGGGCTGCTGCGGCTCGCCACGACCGAGGACTACGGCGTCCACCACATGACCGGCGACGGGCACTGCTCGTGGTACGAGTTCGCGCGCGAGATCTTCGCCCGCGCGGGCGTCGACTGCGAGGTGACCCCGGTCACGACGGCCGAGTTCCCGCGCCCCGCGCCGCGCCCCACCTACTCGGTGCTCGACAGCGAGTGGCCGCGGCCAATCCGCCTACCGGACTGGCGCGACGGCCTGCGCTCGTACTTAGCCGAGCAGAAGTCTCGGTAAGGTCGCCGGCCATGAAGCTGCTCGTCACCGGCGCCGCCGGGTTCATCGGCTCGACCTACGCCCGGATCGCCACAGCCGCCGGCCACGAGCTGACGATCCTCGACAAGCTGACCTACGCCGGCCGGCGCGAGAACCTCGAGGCCGTCGACCACCGCTTCGTCCACGGCGGAATCGAGGACCGTGCGAAGGTCCGCGAGGCGATGGAGGGCGCGGACGCGGTCGTCAACTTCGCCGCCGAGTCGCACGTCGACCGCTCGATCGCCGGCCAGGACCCGTTCGTCACCACCCACGTGATTGGGACGAGCGTGTTGCTCGACGCCGCCCGCGAGCTCGGCGTCGGCCGCTACCTCCAGGTCTCGACCGACGAGGTCTACGGCTCGATCGACTCCGGCTCGTTCACCGAGAGCTCGCCGCTCAACCCCTCGTCGCCCTACAGCGCGACCAAAGCCGCCGGCGACCTGCTCGTCACCGCCCACGTCCACACCCACGGGATCGAGGCGGTGATCTGCCGCGGCTCGAACAACTACGGCCCGCGCCAGTACCCCGAGAAGCTGATCCCGCTGATGACGCTCAACGCGCTGCACGGCGACTCGCTGCCGGTCTACGGCGACGGCCGCCAGGTGCGCAACTGGCTCTACGTCGAGGACTTCGCCCGCGCCATCCACCTCGTGCTGGAGAAGGGCGCCGCGGGCGAGGCCTACAACGTCGGCGGCCCTGACGAGTGCGAGAACATCGACGTCGTCAAGCGGATCATCGCCCTCACCGGCAAGGACGAGTCGCTGATGGAGTACGTCACCGACCGCCCCGGCCACGACCGCCGCTACTCGCTCGCCTCCGAGAAGGTGCGCGCGCTCGGCTGGGAGGCTCAGGTCCACTTCGCCGAAGGCCTCGACCGCACCGTCGCCTGGTACCGCGACAACGGCGAGTGGTGGGAGCCGATCCGCTCCGGTGACTACCGCGAGTACTACGAGCGCCAGTACGGCCGGGCGCTGAGCGGCCAGTAACCTTTCGTAAGTGAGTACCCCCGCCCCGCCCGCGCTCCAGGTACGCGGCCTGACCAAGCGCTACGACGACGGCACGCTCGCCGTCGAGGGCTTCGATGTCGAGGTGCCCGACGGCGCGTTCTTCGGCCTGCTCGGGCCCAACGGCGCCGGCAAGACGACGCTGATCAGCGCGGTCTGCAACCTGATCCGGGTAACCGAGGGCGAGGTGCTGATCTTCGGCGAGCCGGCGAAGTCGCTGCGGGCGCGCAGCTGGATCGGACTCGCCGAGCAGGACATCAACCTCGACCGCTTCCTGTCGGTCAAGGAGACCCTGCTCTACCACGGCGGCTACTTCGGCATGACCGGCGACGACGCCGAGGCGCGCGCCGACGAGATGATCGAGGCGTTCGACCTCGGCGCGAAGCGCGGCGTGCGCACGCCGAAGCTGTCTGGCGGCCAGCGCCGCCGGCTGCTGCTCGCCCGCGCGCTGATGCACCGCCCGCGGCTGGTGATCCTCGACGAGCCGACCGCCGGCGTCGACTTCGAGCTTCGCCTCGAGCTCTGGCGCTACATCCGCCAACTGCACTCGGAGGGCACGACGATCCTGCTGACGACGCACTACCTCGAGGAGGCCGAGGAGCTCTGCGAGGAGATCGCGCTGATCCGCGGCGGCCACCTGATCGCGCGCGACAGCGCCGACGGCCTGCGCGAGCACTACGGCGCCGACACGCTCGCCGACGTCTACGTCAAGGCGATGGGAGCGGGCGCGTGAACGGCAACCGCGGCATGGGCTGGCTGGCGCGGCGCGAGGTGCTGCGCGTCTCGAAGCTGTGGACGCAGACGATCCTCGCGTCGGTCGTTTCGTCGTTCCTGTTCATCCTCGTCTTCGGGTTGTCACTCGGCGGCCGGATCAAGCAGGTCGACGGCTTCGACTACGAGATCTTCATCGTCCCCGGGCTGATCGCGATGGCGATGGTCCAGGCCGCCTACGCGAACAACGCGTCGACGATCTACCAGGGCCGCTCCGACCGCTTCATCAACGACGTGCTGTCGGCGCCGATGCACGGCTGGCAGATGACCGCCGGCTACGTAGTCGGCGGGATCTTCCGCGGTTTCGCGATCGCCGTCGCGCTGCTCGCGCTCGCGCTCCCGATCACCGGCGTCCCGGTCGAGCAGCCGCTGATCCTCCTGCTCGCCGTCGCGCTGGCGTTGCTCGGCTTCGCGTCGCTCGGCACGGTCGTCGGCATCTACGCCGAGAGCTGGGACCACACGACGTTCATCCAGAACATCGTGATCCTGCCGCTGTCGTTCCTCGGCCAGCAAACCGCCGCCGGGACCGCCGATACCTTCCTCACCCTGTTCGCGCTGACGTGGAGCGGGATTTTCCTGTTCTTCCCACTCTTCAACCGCGACCGGCTCCGGGTCGGTGACCTCGTTGCCGGCACCTGGGTGGTCAACGCCGGA